>JAFGSM010000020.1 GCA_016934595.1 bacterium
CTGTATTCATTATTATAAAAATTTATAAATTGGGTGGTACACTTTTATTTCCCCCAAAATGGTACACTTTTATTTCCCTATTGACAATAGACCACAACCAGGAGAAATCAACATACCCCCTATCGACCACATAGATACATTAGGGCTCGATAGGGACTTGGGGCCTTTGGCCTTTACAATTATCATAAAAAATATTATTGTTATATTTAAGCGGTTCAGCTTTATACGAAAAACGATGCTATACCATCATACGCTGGCGTTCTTCGATCGTCAGGCAGGCCATATATTAGCAGTAGAATGAAAATCTATCGCAAAATGTGCTATTTCTACTATTTAAGATTGATGGCCTCGTAAAAAGTATTTTTAATGCTTAAAAATCACCGATATATTAATAAAATATACACTAAATTTATAACATCTTAGTGATATTTTTGACCGTTTTAGACTTTTTACGGGGCCATCAAGATTGAATATTAAGGCAGGAGGATGAAGTGAGTGCTTCAATCGCAGATAAGATAGTCCAACAATTGAAATCATTGCCCAATGAGTTGCAATGGCGTGTGCTGGAATTTACACGCGCACTGTCTCTTTCTGCTCCTCATGGTGTCCCTGGACGACAGTTAATTCGCTTTGCAGGGGCAATACCGCCTGATGATGTAAAACTGATGCATGAAGCAATAGAAAAAGGCTGTGAACAGGTTGACACTAATGAGTGGTAGATACTTGCTGGATACCAATATTCTAATTGCTCTGTTTGCAAAAGAGAAAAAAGTAGAGGACAAACTTGCACAGGCGGATGAGGTATTTGTTCCCAGTGTGGTCATCGGAGAATTATACTTTGGCGCATACAAGTCAGTTAAAGCAACAGAGAATTTGTTGCATATAGACGAACTTGCATCCAATACCGTCGTTTTAGGCTGTGATACCGAAACAGCCCGTCATTATGGTAAAATCAAGAATGCTTTTCGTTTGAAGGGGCATCCTATACCGGAGAATGACATTTGGATTGCAGCGATAGCATTCCAATACGATTTAACACTTGTTACACGAGACATGCATTTCAATGAGATCGAAAGTCTGAAGACCATGGTTTGGTGATAAAATCGCAGGCTTCGATAAGCGGGTATCCTATCCTCTTTTTTGCACCTTGGGCTCTACTGGCGTGCGCTATTTTAAATACTGTCCCCTATCATATTCGCTTTGTGGCGCTGCGGATTGTGTAGCGGTTCACTGAAGTTACAGAGACTAAAAAAGGACTTCACCGTTTTCTGAGATATCAAAATCCGAAAGCTGTATTTCCTCTTTGAGTCTTCCCATAACAAGGGTAAGAAGTTACACGTAAAGTTTCTTTGGCTTCTCACAGTTCTCATCACTGCCATAGAGGAAATTGGCCCGAAACCTTTCAGGTTGAAGATCCCTTTTTGGGACTGATTCAAGAACAGGGACAAGGGCATGGGCATCGCTTTTGTGGGCAGGCTTAACATGTTGTATTACCTTGCCTATTTCTTGATGATCCTCACCCTCCGGATACTGCGTGAATCGGCCTCCAGCACGACTATCTTCAAGGATTTGGTCCGCACAAACTCCCCCCGTTTGGGGATCCTCTCAAGGAGGGAGATTATATACCCTGCGATGGTATTATAATCGCCTGATGGCACAGGTATGTTATATGTGTGATTTAATATATCGACCTCAGTTTTCCCGTCGCATTCAATCACATTGTCGCTGATCTGGCGGACAGATCCGTACCCTTCTTTGTCTTTCTCGTCCCAGATATCGCCCAGGATTTCCTCGATCAGATCCTCGATGGTGACAAGCCCTACTACACCGCCATATTCATCGACCACAAAGACCATGCTGGTGTCTTTGTCTTTATTCCTGATCTCCCTCAAAAGTGAATGTACCCTCTTTGATTCAGGCACGTTATGGATGGCCGTTTTTATGAATGGCGAGATAGTTTCGGATGGGGTGTCCGAGTTAAGGACATCAAGCACATTCACAATCCCGATGATATTGTCCACCCTCTCCTCGTATACAGGGATACGGGAATACCCTGTCTCGGAAACCGTCTTGTAGAATTCTTTAAGACTTGTCTGCTTTGGGAGTGCAACAATGTCTATAAGGGGTTTCATCACCTTATCTATGGTCATACTTTCCAGATCCAGCACGCTGTTTATCATACGTAGCTGCTCCTTCTTCAATATCCCTTCCCTTTCCCCCATCTGGGCAAGCAGTTTTAGCTCTTCCCTCATACAGCTTAATTTCTCACTGCCCTCCTCCTTGTCTGCGATCCTGACGATATAATTGGTTATCTTTGTGACAACCTGGACGAATGGGTGAAGCAAGATGCCGGAAACATGCAGGCATGGAGCTACACTTAATGCAAGTGAATCCGCCCTGGCCCTGAATATCGTCTTTGGAAGTATCTCGCAAAAGACCAGGATTAAAAAGGTCATAAGAAAGGTGTTCACGAATTCCTGCAGGCCTTTCATGCCAGGCAATGCACGGCTGACAAGCTGAAGTCCGGCAACCCCCGCAGCAGTTGACATCATGTTTGTTCCTACCAGTATAATACCCAGCATCTTGTCCGGTTTTTGCCAGAGGTTCTTGATAATGAGCGCATTTGAATTCCCCTGTTCAGCCAGGGCATCCATCCTCGCCTTGGAAGCGGAAACGACAGCGGTCTCTGATCCGGCAAAAAAGGCCCTCAAGGAAAGCGATAAAATCATAAAAAACGAAAAGACCAGGATACCAGGGCCAAACCGGTTTCCCTCAAGGCCGGCGGCTCCCCCTGTCGCTACGGCAAGAGGTATGGATAGAATGAAAAGGAAAAAAGAAAGGGAAAGGCAAAGGCAAAGTGGATGAGAAAGAAACCTGCCTGACCTCTTTTCCTTTCTTGTTGACCTTTTTTCCTTAAATCTTGCCCTTATGATTTCCACCCTAGTACCTTCCATCTTCATTATTTCAAACTTTATGCTGTTTGACGGGTCGCTGATGATGTCCCCTTCTTCAGGTATTGATCCGAACAGGCTCACCACATATCCGCCAATGGTATCCGCAACCGAAGGATCGAGTTTTAATTGCAGGCGCCTGTTTACGCTCCTTATGCTGACAAATCCGGGAATAATCACGCTGTAAGGGTCTCCTGGATCGTCTCTTATAGTCAGTTCAGAGACCTTGTCATATTCATCAAAAAACCCTCCAAATACCTCCTGCACAATGTCCTCCACTGTGATCAGCCCTGTGACGCCCCCGAATTCATCCAGAAGGATGGCCATTTGCTGCCTTTCCTTTGTCATCTCGCGAAGCAGCGGCCCGACCTTTTTGTTTTTGATGGTAAACAATGGCGGTCTTATGAGCGTGTTTTCATTTCCTGGATTCAGCTTATTGAGCATGTTGCTTTTTAATAGAAAATCTTCGATGGTGAGTTCTTCAATACATTTTCCGTGCAGTCCTTCGATCCTCAATCCCTTCCACCTCGGTAAATCCTTGACATAGAAAATGCCGCAGATATTGTCGATGGTTTTTCTATATACCGGGATGCGGGAATAACCCGCCTTTTTTGTGACAGCGAAGGCATCTTTTATAGTCTTCGATACGTCCACACATACCATCCCGGTTCTGGGAACCATTATCTCCTTTGCAAATATATCATTGAGCTCGAATATATTGTGGATAATCTCGCCTTCTTCCCCCTGAAGGGCGCCGCTTTCCTCGGTCGATTTAACTATGGCCCTGATCTCGTCGCTTGTAAGAGTAGCCTGCCCACGCGCAAACCTCACGCCCAAAAGGGATAGCAGAAGATCCGTGAACCAGCGGAGGACAATCCCGAAAGGCAGAATGAGACAAGAAAAAAACCATAATGTCCTGGCCACTATCTTTGCAACCTTTTCAGGATGATTGACGGCATAAGTCTTAGGGGTGATCTCACCAAAAACAAGCAGGAGCAGGGTTTGGGAAAAAATGGCAGCCATATAGGCAAAACCCGGATGCTTCCCTTTGAATATGGTGTTGTAAACGAGCAAACCTGTGATGCTTACAAAAGCCATATTGACAAGGGTATTTCCGAATAGAACGGTGATGAACAAACGGCGGGGCTCATCCAGGAACCGAATGATGGACTGGCTGCTTTTCTTTTTATCCCGCCTCAGCCTTTCGATCTGTGTCTTGGTGAGGGCGGTCAAGGCCGTTTCAGAGCCGGAGAAAAAAAAGGAGCACATCAGAAGCAGCGATATGCCTATAAGATATCGAAGTGTTTCAGATATGTTCATAAAAGGCAAA
>JAFGSM010000224.1 GCA_016934595.1 bacterium
ATGAAAAACCAAGATTATATCGACAAAATATGTATCAAATTTATAATATTAAACTTATTTTTAAGGGCATTTTAGACTTTTTACGATGCCATCAAATTGAACTTCGCAACAATGGCGGCGTATATCCAGTTCACTTGATGCGGCACGTATCAGTTGCCCATCGCCGGTCTGTATAACCTTGATTTTATCGCAAGGCCGAATCGCCAAAACCGCAGGGCCATACCATATATCAAATATGAACAGGCATTCTTCTTTTAAATGATCCCTGACAGCCCTCAATGCAGACAGAACATCATTGTTTGTCAATTGATAGCCCAATACCGCAAACATCATTAAGACAGCGTCGAAAGTCCTGCCTAATGACAAGGTACGGGCATCTGCTTCCAAAAACACAGGAGGGAAATGATCAGATGAAGAGCCTGGAGCGACTTCCCTAAATACAGGATTGATTCGATCAGACGTATAGATTGCTTGGGCTTTTGCCCTGGCCTGGGAGATCATTTCAGGAGAGCAATCGATCCCTGTGACATGATATCCGCGTTTGGCAAGGGGCAGCGCATGATTGCCTGTGCCGCAGCCAATATCCAGAACCGATTTGACTGGGGTATTTGCATAACGGCGTAAGATTTCTTCGATCAGGCCGCATTCCACTTCGTAATCCTTGTCTTCATACAGGAGGTCATATTGCCCCGCATATTCTTTGCCGAATACCTGATTTTTCATGTCAGGGCCTTTTTTGATATTCCCATGATCTATTGATAGCGAAGAATGATGAAAATCAACCAAAACAAATAGTTGTTCGATCATTTTTCATATAAAAATACTCTTTCATTCATATGCACATAGCATATCTCTATCCTTCACATTAAATCTTCAATAGTAAGAACCTTTACTTTATCTATTTTTTTTAAATTTTTATCATTAGTAATAAAAAGAGTGCCATTATTTCCTATTGCAGTTGCAACTTGGATAGCATCAGGTGTTTTTATATCGTAATGTCCTTTTATTTCTGCAGCCTTTTCTGCAACTTGCGAATCAATAGGATAAACAGTAAAATTATTCGAATATAAGAGAAATTCCTTATATTTATTAGCAATATCTCCCATCATCTTTTTTAAAGGGAAAGTTAAAACTTCTGTAAGAGTAATTACAGATGAGAAGGCATGATATTCGGCATTGTCTCTTATTAAGCTAAAATTTTATCCATAATCTTACCGTACTCTTTGTGTTCTTCAATAAAGTAAATAATCGGGGCGGTGTCAAACATTATCCTTCTATGTTTTTTGATTTCTTCTTTTATTCCCATGATGCCCTTTCTTTATTAACATATTCTTGTGCGTCAATTCCTTCCCAAATCTCCTTACCAACACCTTTAATGTTATAAAAATCATTTTTTTGATCTTTTTCAAAATTTCTTGAAATCTCAATCATTAGTCTGGAAAGAAGAACAATTTTATCATTATTGCTAAGCTTCGAAATTTCCTTAAAAATGATTTCAATACTAGTTTGTATCATTTTATTATCCCTATCCCTTAATCTGATTTAGTTAATACTTCCACATGATATTGAGCAGTTACAATCCGTTATACAATCCCTGAAGTAACCTGGCTAATGATAAAGAATGATTATGTCAGCGCCTTTTTGACAGATTCACAGACACTGTTTAGTTGTTCTTCGGTAAGGGCAATGCCTGACGGGAGGTATAGGCCCTGTCTGGAAATACGCTCTGTGACAGGGTAATGCTCGTTTTGGAACAGCCCCATATTGTGAAAAACAGGCTGCTCGTGCATGCCGATAAAGAACGGCCTCGTTTCTATTCCCAGCTCCTGCAAGCGCATGGCAAATTTTATGGCATCCATTCCGGCTGATTCTCTGAGAACAATGCTGTACATCCAGTAGACCTGTCTTGCCCACGGCTTTTCAACCGGAAGCTGCAGGCAGGAAATGTGACGGAGACGCTCTTCGTATGCCTTTCCCATCCACCGTTTGTGTCTCAATATCTCTTCAATACGTTCGGTCTGAGCAAGGCCTATAGCGGCCTGTATGTTTGTCATGCGGAAGTTATTTCCAAGGTCTGTATGATAGAACCTGCGGTCCTTTCTGAAGCAAAGGTTTCTTAGGCCGCGGGCTTTTTCGGCGAATACGTGGTCATTGGTCAATACCATGCCACCTTCGCCTGTTGTTATCTGCTTGTTTGCATAAAAGCTGAAGGCGCTTATGTGTCCAATGCCGCCGCAGCTCAGCCAACGAGAGCTGGCGCTGTCACGGCCTGACAGGTATTTTGCCCCATGGACTTCAGCGGCGTCTTCAATGATTTTAAGACCATATTTTTCACCCAGCGCAAGGAGTGGGTCCATATCTACAGGATGCCCATAGATATGCACAGGCATGATTGCCCTGGTTCGGGAAGTGATCCTTGATTCTACCTGAGAGACATCCATACACCATGTGTCAGGGTCGCAATCCACAAGCACTGGTTTTGCGCCATTATTAACTATGGCAAGGGCGCAGGAGATGATGGTGAAGGAAGGCATGATGACCTCATCGCCAGGCTTTAAATCAAGGCACCCGGCAGCCACATGGAGGGCTGCAGTTCCATTGCAGACGGCAATGCCGTATTTCATTCCGCAATAGGCAGCCCATGCTTCTTCAAAGGCATCGATGAACCTGCCTGATGAGGAGATCCAGCCCGTGCTCAGGCACTCGGCCACATATTCCTTTTCGCGCCCGCCTAAAAGTGGTTCATTAACAGGGATCATTGTCAATTTTGCTGTTCCGCAAATATTGTATTAATTACAGGATTGTTTCAGAATTGTATTATTTACAGTATTGTTTACAGTGCCCTCAATCATTCCTGGAATCTTGTTTTATCATTTTCACCCGCATAGGGTCCCTGTTTTACCTCAATCATTGCAGTGTCTTCAAGCATCTCGAAGGAATGTCCGCCTCCGCATAATAGGATCACATCCCCGGCTTCCAATGTGCGGGACCCTATGAAACGTCTTTGTGACGAGTAAAGATTTATTTTCAGCCGCCCTTTGCGAATGAACAAGACCTCCTGCGTGTATAATACCTGCCTTGAAACCAGATTGTGGACATGGGCATCTATCTTTTTCCCTTTGGGATGTTGCATAAAGGCGACCTGCTGTGAAAAATTGGCAGGGGTGAAAAAGTGCACGCCGGGTTCGTCGAAATCCGCTTTTATAATCAGTGCGATGGGATCTAAGCCATCGACTATCGTTTCAATCAAATTATTTCTACCATGAAAACACATTTTTCATTTACGGGGTGGCCAATTTATGTTTAGCCATGAAGGCTTCATTTAAAATCTCATGATTAATGACGGTTGAGAGTTCCAATAAGTTTTAGCATATGCCCAACTTTTTGAAAACTGTAGTGACATATTCATTGAGGTCTTCTATATCATCTCTCGCTATTTTGAAAACATGGTCTAATTCAACGTTCCCATACTCATGAACAATCAGGTTTCGAAACCCTACGGCCTTAATCATTTTTTCTGAAATTTCCCAGTCAAGGTATCCATTTTCTTGCAAGAGATAAAACATTTCGTTAGTGCTGCCTGGAACACCTAAACACTTTTCACTCACAATATGCGCGGCAATATCAATACAATTCTGGATGGCCATTTGGAGATTAAACAATATACTCTCCTGAACATCAATGTCTTTAATAAACGACTTTAGATCAACAGGGCGTTTTTCCTCAATCCGTTTTATGTGTTTTTTGATTGAACCGGCCTTTGACAAGATAAGATCGTGATCAAGCAAAACCTTCATCCCTTCCTTATATTCTTTATTAATTGCGACTGTATTTGCTTTCTGTAGTAACCATATTCCGCTATCTTAGCAAACATAATCATCCTCTGATGCGCCAATTCCCTTGAATCATTAATCATCAGACATTTTCCATACAGAAAGATCTGCCTTAACAGATATTCCCCGCCCAAGTTTAAAATTACAGGGTGTATATCCTTTCTCAAAATCCGGCCTAATTGTACGATATAATCGTTCCTTGCCTTTACAAAATCCTTATAATTTCTATTGAGGATAATTCCTATATCTATATCGCTAAAACGGTGTTCAAGTCCTTTGGCATATGAACCAAAAAGATAAACCGCTACAGCCTCTTTTCTGTATCTAAAATAATTCGATATTTTTGCCTCTAACTCATTCATATATACTTTGCACGGTCATAAATTAAACCAAAATATGTCCAACGAAACATCCCTCTTGATGGTAACATTTTTTACACAAGTTTGCAGATTTTAGAAACGTGTTGGAAGGTTTCACTTGAAAATCCCTTTTGAGTATTTTCATCCTTCCCTGTGAATCGAAGATTCATGTGCGTTTCAATTACATCCCCCATACAGTTATCTTCTTGCCTTGAAACTTCTCCTCCTGTTTGAATATCTTCTCTTCCCACGATTTCGCTTTGTTTCTGTCGAAGATTACCAAATGCCCTTGACCGGCATTGCATCTATCCATATATTCAACAGTCTGGCGAAGCCCTTCCTGTATAGTATTTTGGAGGGATGTGTGGAGTATTTTCAGTTCGATAACTACCTTTTGCACCCCGGCTTTATGCGGCCAGATGACAAGGAGGTCTGTACGCATCCTCCCAAGGCCATATTCCCTCTCAATACGGCCTCCACTGTTGACGATCCTCTGGAGGAATGCCTGCAATAACAGCTGTGGTCCGGCCTCTTTATACTGAAACCGCTCCACCCAGCTTTCGGAATGTTCACGAAAAAACCCCTGAAATGAAGAAAGAAGCCCTTCCATATCGAGCTGGCCGTTTGGCAGGATATACCAGGATGGCTGCTCTGAGATGGTGACCTGAGCGCTGTAGGTCAATTCACGGGGGATCACCTCCTGATAAATCCTGTTGGCTATGCGTAATTGCCCTTCAACCTTAACTAAGCCGAGGTCTATTGCATAAAACAGGTCGTCTGTAGGTATCTGCTCCGGTCCCTTAAGCCCTGCCAATATGGGCTCGATCACACGACGGACCCTTTCCTCCTGCAGTTTGTCAGATAGTTGGTCTATGTGTGTTTCTCTTCTCGCAATAATGTTTTCTTTGGCCTGTTCGATCATCTCTGCGGCAATAGGCATGCTTCGGTCACGGCCATCTTTCATCTGAAAACATGCCTCATAGCCAAGGGCATTCACGAGCCAGGGCTGGCCGGAGGTTAATTCCCAAACCAAATCCAGCGCCCCGTCTGCAAATGCCTGACCTGTATCCTGCGTATGCTGCTGATAAAGGGTATATATATCCTCCCTGGAAAAATCCCCGAGGCGGAGGGAGGCTGCCTTTATGTTGAAGGCGCTCCCGCCAGTAATGACGGCCTTGTCATGGCTGGAGTGTATTCGATAGTCCCGTATATCCCTTACCCCGCACAATACGATGCTCTGGGGGAAAAGGGCCGGACGTTTGTAATAGCCTGCCCTGATCTGACGCAATACAGAGATGAGTGTGTCTCCAACCAGGGAATCGATCTCGTCTATCAGGATCACCAGTGGAATAGGGCTTTCCTTTGCCCACAGGAAAAGCAATTCGCCAAGCGCCGCATACTCCCCGCTTTTCTCAAAGACATCAAGCCAGCGGGACTTCAAAACCCGTCTTTTAGGTAATACTCAGCGCTCGAGGCCATCTCGCTCAGTATGGCCCTCATGGCACGACCCACATCCTCCCTGGCCGCTTGGGCAGATTCCACGTTGAAGTAAAGGCTCCTGTAGCTGCCTCCTGTATTCAGATGATCCATCAAGGCAAGAAGGCTTGTGGTCTTTCCTGTCTGTCTCGGTGCGTGCAGGATGAAGTATTTTTTCTGGACAATAAGGGATATCTCCCCAAGATTCAGACGGTCAAGCGGAGACAGACAGTAATGCTCCTTGCAATTGACCGGCCCTGCTGTGTTAAAAATGCGCATCGGTATTATCTATATTTATTGTACGCAGGCCATATCTGCTGACGATAGTCAGCAAATCATAAACCAATTCGATTACAGTTTTTCCAATTCATTTAATTTTAGCTCAATATATCTGACACCCTCTATTACATGCTCCCATTCCATAGCATCAGATTCAACATCCCACGAAAATTTTCTTTGCTTTACAATATTATTGGACTCAAACTTCTTAAAATCCATCCCATATTTCTTCCTCATACATTCGTCAACCATTTTATATCTTATAAGCCGCCTTCTATACTCATTGACAAGTGCATCTCTGATCTCCTCGATGGGAATCACCTTTACAATCTTCTCAGCATTTGCTTTATCCTTTTTGTCATATCCTTACTTATCCCTTTCTCATCAATTCCCCAATATAGTAAAATTATTTGAATATTATAGAGATTCCCTATATTTATGAGCAATATTAGTATAGATCATTTTATTATCCTTATTTTTTAAAAAAAATCCATGCTGCTGAATAATACCCTCTTACAGGCAGGGAAATATCATAGGCCGGTTGATGGATCATTCCCGGGTCAATATATCAGAACTGTATTTTGTGGATTGCTGGCGGTGTTTGTGGCGCTTTTTTATCCTTTTGTGGCCGTTTCCTTCATCGCCGTAATAGGAATAATAATAGTATTGATAGTAATAGTAGTAGCTCTTTTTGGCCACGTCTATATTGTTTATGGTGGCGCCCAGGATGTGAGCCTGGGCCCCTTTTAAGAGGTCAATGGAGCGTCTGACCAGTTCCCTGCCTGTGTCCCCACCGTGTATGACTATGCAAACACCGTCCACAATCCGTGAAAGCATAACGGAATCCGTGACCGCGACTATAGGAGGGGAATCGATGAGTATATAATCATAAGACTCCTTCATGGACTCTATAAGAGACTGCATCTGGGTGGAAGCCAGAATCTCTGAAGGGTTAGGCGGTCTCTGGCCGCAGGGTATGATCTTCAGGCCTTGAACAAAAACGTCATGAATGACATCCTCCACTAACGCCTTGCCAATTAGGAGGCTGGAAACGCCTGCCTCGTTTTTCATCTTGAATATCTTGTGTACCCTGGGTTTTCGCATGTCACAATCCAGGACACAGACCTTGCTGCCCGCCTGGGCCAGCGTAACAGCCAGGTTGGCAAGGGTGATGGTCTTTCCCTCTCCAGGGCCTGCGCTTGTGATCAGTATAGCTTTTCCTCCCTCTCCGGGTATGGAGAATAGTATGCTTGTCCTCAGACCTTTGTAAGCCTCGCTTATCTGGCTTTTGGGATCATTGAACGTTATAAGCTCCGGAAATTCCTTGGCCTTGCTCTGGTTGAATTCATAATGCGGTATAGGCCCAAGAAAAGGTATGCCGAAATAACGCTTTAGATCCTCAGGTGTCTTTATCGTGTCATCCAGGTACTCAAAGAAAAAGGCAATGCCTATGCCTCCCATAAGACCCACTATGGCAGCAAGCAGTATATTGAAACGCTTGTTGGGTTTTATGGGGCGCTGCGGCAACTCAGCATAGTCGATGATGCGTATATTGCTGGCCTTAAGCCCGCGGGTGAGGTCTGTTTCCTTCACCCTGTTCAGCACCACGTTAAACACCTGTTCGTTGCTTTGCGCCTCCCTTTTGAGCACATTATACTGGATGGCCTTCTGGTTAAGATCAAGCGCCTCTTTTTTCTGATCCTCAAGGGCCTCTCTGAGCACAGATTCCTGGGCAATGGCTATCTCATATTCCGTCTTGATGCTGCCTATGATCTTCTTTACCTCGGCCTGTATCTTCTCACCTATGACCTCCATCTTCGATGATATCTCGATGATATGAGGGTGTTTTTCGCCGAATTTCTGGGATGTCTTGTTGTGTTCGGCCTGGAGAGATATGTAATCGGTTTTGAGGGTCCTTATCAGATTGTTGTTTATGACCGAAGGCAGGGATTCTATGACCGCGCCCTTGCCTTCATATTTTGTAACCTGGTTATACAGGGTTTCCAGCCTTATCCTCTCGGTCTTTGCATTGGTCAAGGCGCTGTTAAGCTCGGAAAGCCTTTGAACTATGATATTCTGTTTTTCCTCAATGGCAATGATCCCGTGCTCTTCCTTGTATCTGTGGAGTTTCTCCTCGGATTCCTCCACCTTTTTCTTGAGTTGCCCAAGATGCCCGTCAAGCCACTCAAGGGCCTCTGTGCTTGCTGCGAACTTTAACTGGAGATTATGCTCTATAAAAAGACGCGAAAGGGTATTGGTTATCTGTGTGACGATCCCGGGATATTTGCCGGAGAATGACACATTGACAAGCCGTGTGCCTCTCTCCGGTTCTACTGAAAGCCTTTTCAGGAATGCATCTATCAGCAAGGACATCTCAGGTGATATAGGAGGAGTTCCCTCCTCATTTAGAGAGTGTCCGGACTTTCCTGATTCATCAGGCATTTCTATCTCTGATTCCTTTTGAAGGATGGCTGCAAAGAATCCGGATATGGCAGAAAAAATCTTGCCCGGGTTGAGGAACTGAAAGATGCCTTCAGTTTCCTTTTCAGATTTAAATTCAGGGCTTTCGTCCAAACGGAGTTCTTCGATAACCATCCTCGCCAGGTTCCGGCTTTGGAGGATCTTGAATTGTGTCTGGTTGTAATCCCTGTCTGATGGAGAAAGGTTCATTACCTCCTCAAACTTGATGACATTGGGATTTTCCGCGTCTATCTGCATCTTGATCTTTGCCTGGTAGATGGGAATCTGACGGAATGTCGATATTGCAGTCGTAACAAGTATTACCGCAAACACGGTTATGACTGTCCAGCGGCGTTTGGATATGACTCGCCAGTAGTCGCGCAAATGTGGCTCTTCAGGGCCTTGTTCAAAACCTGCAGGCCCTTCAGATGTTTGCCCGTACAGGTAGGATTTTTGATCTATTGATGAGCTCATTGTTAAACCTCGTTTTTATGTTTGTAAGATTTGATGGCCTCGTAAAAAGTCTAAATCGGTCAAAAATATCAGTACGATATTATAAATTTAGTGTATATTTTATTAATATATCGGTGATTTTTGAGCATTAAAAATACTTTTTACGAGGCCATCAGATTTCATGGTGTATGAAAATGCCGTCACCCCGGCTAAAGGAACTAATCAAAAGAAACTTTCGGGGATTTTTATTATGTCATCAGGCAACAATGGATCCGAGAGGCGCGCATGAAGCTCCCATTCCCTGCCGTTTGCTACACGAATGATGGTGATCTTTTTGAGATTCGCCTTTTTGGTATGCCCCCCTGCCCTGGTAATGGCCTTGAGCACTGTTATATCCCTTTCTATTTTATATTGACCAGGGTTTTTTACCTCTCCCAGGACATAAAAAAAATCAGCCCGTGGTATATATATTGTATCATTTTCTTTAAGCTGAAAATAGATGTTCTGTCCGCTTTGAAGCAAACTGTTCAGATCGATCTTTTCCATAGCCGAATTCTGGTTTATATCCTGACGGTTTCTTCGGGCGACTCCCAGGGGGTCAAGCTGCTCGGCTGCATCGGCGCCATCTGAGTGGAGTATGTACGCCTCGGGGCCCGCCTCTTCAGTGAGCCCCCCCGCCATAGAGATTATCTCAATCAATGAGGTCTGGCGGGTATAGGGATATGTCCCAGGCTTGTTAATCTCCCCCAAAACATTAACCTGTTTGCTGCGGTATGCGGTGATTGTCACTGTAACCTGCGGGTTTATCAAATAGCCGTCGGCAAGCCTTTGTGTAATAACTTTCTGCACCTGTTCTGTTGTGATCCCTGATGCCTTTACTTCGCCAATCAGCGGGAAGGTGAAAGAACCTGTGAGTGAGACAGAGACCTGCCTTGTCAAATCAGGATGGTCCCAGACCTCGATCTTTAATTCATCCTGAGGCCCGATAATATAGTCCTGAATGGGGTTTCGGGAGGCAAAAACCCTGACAACGGCTATATGCATAAAGATAAAAACCGAAAGAATAATTACTGAAAAGCCCATGAATCTTCGATTCACAAAGGGGAATGAAAATACCCGAAGGGGATTTTCAGATGAAAAAAATGCACCTTGTCTGTCTTTTTTAAATATTTTCAATATGTTAATCATATCGCTCCTTTTTCTAAAGCTTCGCCCCGCAAGTTACAC
The DNA here is from genome assembly GCA_016934595.1 of bacterium. Classification (GTDB taxonomy): domain Bacteria; phylum SZUA-182; class SZUA-182; order DTGQ01; family JAFGSM01; genus JAFGSM01. The sequence goes on from JAFGSM010000224.1 coordinate 10,088, forward strand.
TCGCTCTTAGGGCCTTGAGCAGTAATATCTTTAAATCCGATGCCTTTAAAAATGGAATGCCCATGAATCTTCGATTCACAAAGGGGAATGAAAGTACCCAAAGGGGATTTTTAAAATATTATTAATAATTTTATACTCCTTTATACTCCAAAACGCATCTGTTGTCAATGTAAAAACTGATGGAGTAAAAAAACTAAAGCGCCAAATTGAGCATGAATCCCACGATAAGGGCGCTGGCAATCATCAGGCATGCTGATTTTACCATGTCTTTCAGACCCAATTCCTTTAAAAGCACAAAAAAGGTGGCAAGGCATGGGAAGTATATGGTGAGCACAGTGCATGCTATGATGAGCTGCTTGAGGCTCAGGTCAAGTGGCTTTAAAAGCCCAATAGCCACATCCTTCCTGAGAAAACCTATGATCATGGCCGACACGACATCTTTGGGAAGGCCAAGGATGTGTCTCAGGGCCGGCGTCGCAAGACGAGAGATAACATCCAGCAGCCCTATGAAGTGAAGGATGTTTATGATAAGCACGCCAAGGAGCACCAATGGCACGGCCTCATCAAGAAATCCCTTTATCCTCATCCAGAGCTTTTTAAAAAGGGTGGCCATGTGCGGTATGTGATAAGAGGGTATCTCGATGAATATCTCAGGGCTTCCTCCTTTTAATATACGGTCAAGCAGAAGCCCCATAAATATCCCCCATGCAAAAATTATTGCATAAATGAGGAATATATACCTGTTGCCATAAGGCCCGATAAGGCTTATTATCATTGCAGTTTGAGCCATACATGGCACGGATACGCCAAGGAGTGTGCCGGCTATAAATTTCTCTCTCCGCGTCTCAAGGATGCGGGTGGAAAGCGCGCCTGGCACATTGCAGCCAAGCCCCAATATGATGGATATAACGGCGAATCCATGCAGTCCGATCCTGTGCATGATGGTGTCCATAAGAACAGCAAAACGCGGCAGGTATCCGAGATCCTCAAGAAAGCTCAAAATAAGATAGAATGAAAAGACGTATGGAAGCACCATGACAACAGGCACATAGATCCCTGTGGTAAGAAGGCCCATGGATTCCACAAAATTTGCAGATTCTCCGAGCAGGATATTATGAATGATGCCTGAAGGAAAGCCCAGATTTACAAGCCTGACAATAAAAGGGACGTAATATCTCTCGAATGCCGGATGAAGAATATAGTTGATCAGACCCTCGCCCAGAAACCTTATAAAAATGAACGAGAGGCCGATTACTATGAAAGCAAAAGGGATCCCCGTCAGGGGTTTTATTGTTATGTCGCAAAGCCTTTCCAGAGCTGTGTGGTGTCTGTGGGATATCTGCTGAACATTCCTTATGATTTGCCCTATATGCGCCCACCTCTCCTCATCGGAAAGCTCAGGCGTGGGCGACTTTGATAAATCCTTAAGGCATAATGCGGTAGCGGAGACAAGGTCTTTTATGCCCTGGCTGGTCACAGCTACAGTAGGGATTACAGGGCATTTGAAAAACTCTTTCAGCTTCTCAACTTCTATTTTTATACCCTTATGTTTCACATCGTCCCACATATTGAGGGCTATGATTATTGGGAAGCCTGTTTCCATGAGCTGTGTCGTGAGGTAGAGGCTACGTTCAAGATTGGTGGCGTCTATTACATTTATGATTAGATCGCCTTCCTTCAGCATCTCAACAGCGACCTTTTCCGCCTTAGAGGTTGGCTTCAGAGTATATGTGCCAGGCACATCTATGATTTCGTGTCTTTCTTCATCGATCCAGATATTGCCTTTTGTGAAGGTAACGGTTGTGCCTGGATAGTTGGATGAAATAACATGAGCCCCTGTCAGGCGTGAAAATATAACGCTCTTACCGACATTGGGATTTCCCATCAGCAGGATCTTCACCCAAAGACTCTCCAAACCAAAATAAAACACCTGTGAATCTTCGATTCACAAAGGGGAATGAAAATCACCTTTTTCGTCATTCCGAATAAAGCCTGAATCCAGTATTTAGAGATGAAGGGCAAGGTTTCAGTCCTCATGAGCTATTTTCTTTTCCATGACTTCAACCATAATCTTCTTGGACATACCATGTCCTATGGCTACCCTTGAATTATCGACATCTACCACGACAGGGCCTCCAAAAGGGGCCTTGCTGACCTTTTTTATATGCTTGCCAATACGAATATTGAGGGCCTGGAGGCGCGCATGGAAATTTGCCCCTCCTTCCAGGGACTTAATAATCCCTTCCTGGTTTACTTCCATATTTGCTAGAGAAATGAGAAGATTTGTATCATTTGTCATATTTATGATATTTTTACCATGAAAATAGGTTTCCATTAACAAGGAGGCCCGTTAAGATTGATGGCCTCGTAAAAAGTAATTTTGATGATGAAAAACCAAGATTATATCGCCGAAATGCATATCAAATTTATAATATTAAACTTATTTTTAGGTGCATTTTAGACTTTTTACGAGGCCATCAATATTGGCCATGACCGATTAATAGGGGACTATGGGGAATGATCTTGCTCTGATTTATCAGCGCAGGCATTCGTTGAAGGCAAAAAACTTACCTCATCCTCAGGCCTTATGCGCCCCCCCTTGATGACTTCACAGAAAACCCCCTTTTGGGGCAGGAGCGTATAACCTTTAAACGAGAAGGTATGCATCCTGGCCTCCTCGGGTTCTTTCCCAATCCGCACCACCTTTAAAACAACAGGCCCCACGCTAAGCATGTCACCTGGCGAAATGGGAAAGAGGTCCAATCCGCTTATGACGATGTTCTCTGCAAAGGAACCTATATCTGCTGAAATATTATAAGTCTTGTTCATATAATCAATATCATTAATTGAAACAAGGCTTACCTGTTTTTCAGTTCCTGAATGGGCATCTCCTAAAACCCCAATGCCTTCCTTGAGGTCAATGTATGGGACTTTTGTCTTGCTTTCACCCCGTCTTCTACCGGTTGCCACCCCTATAACTTTCCCTATGTATTTATTAGCGCTATCCTTTTTTTTGGTCATTTCCAACCTTATTTATTTTTTTAAAACGATATTCGATGGTCTCTTAAAAGGCCGTCAAAACCGTAACTCCGTCGAAGGCCGGAGCCCATAATCCCTCGAAAACAGTGGATTCCGTGTCCAGCACGGAATGACAATATGTTGTAATTTGCTATTCATTATAACCATTGATCTAAGAATTATCAATATCAAGCTCCAACCCCGTCAAGCTCCAACGCTTAACTCCCTGTCGTTGTCGGATTTTTCTATTAACTGTAACGTAACATGCATGGCAGATATCCTTTCTCGGCAGGATCATGGCATATGGGCTGAAAAATACTTAATTTTGGGCAGATACCCGGTCCAGAATTGATTATTTTTTAAGGATTTAATAGAATCTTTTTTGTGATAATGCAGCAGAGATGTTGAATGTCAAGGGCGTCGGATCCGCAAATTTAATTTAATAGAACCCCTTTATGATAATGCAGGTTAAGGTATGACAATGCAGGTTAATGCTTATAGCATAAGCCAAATTACTGCCCTTATAAGGGAACGGCTCGAGGAGCAATTTTTTGAGGTCTGGGTAAAGGGCGAGGTAAGCGATCTTAAGATGCCGTCATCCGGCCACGCATATTTTATTTTAAAGGACAGCGCAGCACAATTAAGGTGCGTTCTGTTTAAAGGAAATCAGAGATTCATTCGATTTCAGCCAGAGAATGGGATGATGGTTGTCGCACGCGGCAATATCACTGTGTACGACCGGCGCGGGGAATATCAATTTGTGTGCGACTATATCGAGCCTCTTGGATTTGGGTCGCTTCAGATTGCCTTCGATCAGCTAAAAACCCGCCTTGCAAAAGAAGGGCTGTTTGATGCAGGGAGAAAAAGGCTTATACCTTCCTGGCCGAAAAGGATCGGGATAGTTACCTCGCCTACAGGCGCTGCGATTCGAGACATCCTGAATGTGCTCACACGGAGATTTGCCTCTGTGCAAGTGCTTATAAATCCAGTGCGCGTTCAGGGAGAGGGGGCTGGAAAAGAAATAGCCGATGCAATTAAGGAATTGGAGGATCAGCACGATATCGAGGTTATTATTGTGGCGCGTGGTGGTGGATCTATCGAAGACCTCTGGGCATTCAATGAGGAGGTGGTGGCCAGGGCTATATATTCCTGCCGTGTTCCTGTAATATCCGCTGTCGGACATGAAATCGATTATACTATTAGCGACTTCGTGGCTGATTTAAGGGCGCCCACCCCTTCAGCAGCGGCGGAACTGGTGATCCAAAACAGGGAGCAGCTTGAAGAACACCTGCGTGTTCTTCATAAAGGATTGATGAAGGCGATCATACACAGGATTGATATGGATAGAACAAATCTCATGCACTTTGCCGGAAGCCGGACTTTCCGTAATTTTTGGTCAGTCATATTGCAAAGGCAGGAACATATAGATGACTATGAGATAAGGCTATGCAGGTCTTTTTTACAATATATAGGCCGGTTAAAGGAAAAGATAGAACATGGCGAGCGATTACTTTCTGGAAGTCATCCCGCAAAAAAGATAAAAGGCCTTCAATCGCAATTGGACACCCAAAAAAGTAGGCTCGAAGATATCATGTGCGGAGGGACTCAAGAAAGGAGACAGGCGCTTTCGGCTTGCATGGCGCAGATAGATTCCCTGAGCCCTCTGAATGTTTTGAAACGCGGATATTCTCTCTGTTGGAGGCTACCTGATGAAAAGCTGGTCAGGCGTTGGACAGATCTCAATGTGGGCGGCCTTGTAAGACTTAGGTTTCATGAAGGGGGCGCGATATGCGAGGTGAAGGGAAAAGCCAAACAGATATAGGGAATGGAAATGTTAAGGTTAAACGAAGAAAAGGAAAGAAGGAGACCAACAAATGGCGAAAGAAAAAGATGAAAAGACTGCCACAACAAAAGGACAAGACGAAAAATTGAGTTTTGAAACCGCGCTTAAAGACCTGGAAGTAATTGTTCATCAATTGGAATCGGGAGAGCCTGGCCTTGATGAGTCGCTTCGCCTTTTTGAGGATGGCATCAGGCTTTCCCGCTTCTGCAATAAGAAATTAAAGCTTGCCGAAAGGAAGATCGAGATGCTGACAAAGGATGAAAAAGGTGAGAAACAACCCAAGTCTGTAGATATTGATTTATAGTAACCCCCATGACCTTACAGTCACAACGAAGCATTAAAATGAATAAAAACAAAGTATTGTTCGATCATTTTCATATAAACTGCTCAATATCCTGTGGAAATAATAGATAAAGGATAAAGGCAAATGGGATAAAAGCCCCAAATCTTGGACAGAGGTTTAACCGATCTCGGATTTTGGGATAAGGGTTTGCGCTGAGACGTCTTTCATGATATTATATCTCTCTATAAAAGGATACATTTAAATCATGAATACAGCTTTTAATCAGATCAGATGGTATGCCGTCCACACAAGCAGCAGGCATGAAGATGTTGTGCACTCTCGTCTTGAACATAAAGAAATCCCTGTTTTTCTCCCCAAAATAGAGACATGGAGCCGCAGAAAAGACCGCAAGAAAAGGATACAGGTGCCTCTTTTCAGAGGTTATCTATTCGTTCATGTTGCTATGGATAATTATATATGGCTGCATATCCTCAAGACTCCTGGTGTTGCCAGAATCGTTAGCACTCAGAAAGAACCTGTGCCAATACCTGATGGGCAGATAGATTCCATACGCATTTTGCTGGAAAATGATTTAATGTTAAGCCCAATGCCCTATCTTAGAGTTGGACAAAGGGTAAGGATTATGAATGGTCCGCTTTCGGGTGTGGAGGGGATTTTGATAAGCGCCAGCCCTGAAAAGAATAAACTGGTGGTGTCAGTAGACCTGCTGCAAAGATCGGTATCCGTCGAATTGTCAAGTATTGATGTAGAGCCTATAATTTGATCAAATTTTGGCTATATATCTTTGAAACTTTCTATCTTTATCAATGACATTGGTATTGACTTTATTGGCCATTTAGATTGTACAGAAATTTGGAAACTCATTTTGTACCTTTAGGTAATATTCGATTTTACAGACAGTCTAAAATGCAACAGGGTTCTTAAAACTATCCTGACTATCGAGTTTCCAAATTTCTGTTGTAAGGATTTTGGGTAATAAGATTATGTATCATCCTGATATTGAAGGATTTCGCAAACTCTGCCTCAAAGGGAATCTGATCCCCATATACAGGGACCTGTGCGCAGACACGGAGACGCCTGTGTCTGCTTTTAAAAAGATCGACAGGCACTTTTCTTCATTCTTACTCGAAAGCGTTGTCGGAGGGGAGAGGATAGCCAGATATTCGTTTCTGGGCGCGAATCCAGTAAAGATTTTTCAGGAAGGCGGCGATGGATTCGGCCTCCAGGATAATAATAATATCAAGGACGCAAAAATATCCTTAAAAGACCTTCATCCTGATAAAAAACCGGGATCAACTGGAATAAATCCCCTCTTTGTGTTGAGGGATATCATGTCGGGATACCGCCCTGTGACAGTAGAGGGCCTGCCCCGGTTTATCGGGGGAGCAGTCGGATATATAAACTACGACATGGTTAGGTATGCGGAAAGTATTCCTGAAAAAACTCCCGATCTGCTTAAACTGCCCGAGTGCCTGTTCTTCATAACGGATACACTGCTCATATTCGATCACATGACCAACAGGATCAAGGTGCTATCCCATGCCTATCTGGATGATGAAAAGGGAGCCTCAGGGAAAAAGGCGATAGACCGTGCATATGAAAATGCTGTGATCAGGATCGAAAAAATAATAGACGACCTTAAAAATCCGCTCCCCTGCCTGTCCCATTTAGAGACCCCTGTATCGGGTCCTCTGCCTCTAAAGTCCAATTTTGAACCCGATGCATTTATGTCCGCTGTCAATCGGACAAAGGAATATATCACTGCAGGCGATATCATCCAGGCAGTCATTTCACAGCGGTTTTCAGTTACAATCAATTGCGATCCGTTCGACATCTACAGGGCGCTCCGGCTGATCAATCCCTCGCCATATATGTTTTATCTGAAACATAATGGCCTTCAGATAATAGGATCTTCACCTGAGCTTATGGTGCGGGTGGAAGATGGTCAGGTTGAGGAACGGCCTATTGCGGGCACAAGAAAAAGGGGCGCAACACAGGAGGAAGACCGCCGTTTGGCAGAGGAGCTTCTTGCCGATCCCAAGGAAAGGGCGGAACATATAATGCTTGTTGACCTCGCAAGAAATGATATTGGAAGGGTATGCGAATATGGATCGGTTAGCTGCCCTGAACTTATGACTATAGAACGTTATTCTCATGTTATGCATATTGTATCCCAGGTGACAGGCAGACTCCGCAAGGATAAAGACCCTTATGACTGTCTTATCGCCTGTTTTCCAGCAGGCACGGTCAGCGGCGCCCCAAAGGTCAGGGCTATGGAGATTATTGAAGAAACCGAGCCCAGCCGCAGAGGGCCGTATGCAGGAGCTGTAGGCTATTTCAGCTTTTCAGGGAATATGGATACATGCATCACCATAAGGACAATAGTAGTGAAGGATGGTCAGGCACATGTCCAGGCAGGAGCTGGGATAGTAGCTGACTCCGATCCTGAAAAGGAATACCAGGAGACCCTTAACAAGGCAGGGGCATTGATGGATGCCATTAGGCTGGCGGAAGGCGGGAAAGAAACAAGAAAATGATATTGATGATAGACAATTATGATTCATTCACTTACAACCTGGTGCAATACTTGGGAGAGTTGGGGCAGGAGGTTAGTGTATTTAGAAACGACCGCATCACAACTTACGAGATAACGAGGATGAAACCCGATCAGATCATCATCTCGCCTGGTCCTTGCACCCCGCTTGAGGCAGGGATATCCAATGAGGTGATCATTGAATTTGGGTCAAAGGTGCCCTTGCTTGGGGTATGTTTAGGACATCAGTGTATCGCCCACTCTTTCGGGGCAAAAGTTGTACGGGCAAAGAGACTTATGCACGGGAAGACTTCCATGATCTATCATGATGGAAAAGGTATATATAAGGGGCTTCCAAATCCATTCGAAGCCACACGTTATCACTCTCTGATCGTCGATCCTTCATCCCTGCCTGAATGCCTTGAAATTACAGCCAGAACCGATCAGGACGAAATCATGGGCATCCGCCACCTTGAGTTTCCCATTGAAGGGGTGCAATTTCATCCCGAATCTATCCTGACCCAGTGCGGTATGGATCTACTAAAAAACTTTATCACCAGATGAAGCCACCATGTACATATGAAAGCCCTTCATGAAAAATGCAGATTACTATACAATAGATTAAAAGGAGACAAAAGATGATAAAGGAAGCCATTGCAAAAGCTGTAGATGGATCAAACCTCTCCAAGGAAGAAGCGGCACAGACTATGGAAGAGATCATGAGCGGCAATGCCACGGATGCCCAGATCGCCTCCTTTATAACCGCCCTTCGTATAAAAGGGGAGACAGTGGATGAAATCACCGGATTTACAGAGGTCATGAGGAATAAGGCAACACGCATAAATGCAAAAGGGCCTGTAATCGATACCTGTGGCACAGGAGGCGACAGGGCTCAGACCTTTAATATCTCCACAATTTCGGCTTTGATAGCGGCAGGGGCAGGCGCTCTGGTAGCAAAACACGGCAACCGTTCGGTCTCAAGCAAATGCGGAAGCGCGGACTGCCTTCATGCCCTTGGGATCGATATCAATGCTTCGGCAGATAAGGTTGAAAGCTGCCTAAATGACGTGGGGATTGGATTCCTGTTCGCACCGCTTCTTCATTCCTCCATGAAATATGCCATTGGGCCAAGAAGGGAGATCGGCATCCGGACGGTCTTCAACATCCTTGGGCCTATGACCAATCCGGCAGGGGCCAAGTCGCAACTGCTGGGTGTGTATTCACCAGGGCTTACAGAGACCATGGCAACGGTGCTGAAGAACCTGGGCAGTCTGAATGTTATGGTAGTTTACGGCATGGACGGACTGGACGAGATAACTATCACAGGGCCTACCCGTGTCAGCGAACTTAAGGGCAATTATATCTCCACATACAAGATAGAGCCTTCTGATTTCGGCCTTCCACTAGCCAGTATGGATGACCTTAAAGGTGGAGAATCTGAGGATAATGCCAGAATCTGTATTAACATACTTAAGGGTGATAAGGGGCCAAAGAGGGATGTTTGCCTGTTGAATGCTGGCGCAGCCATATATTTAGCAGGTCTTGCAGAGGATATGAAAGAGGGGATCGAAAAGGCAAAATCGAGCATCGACTCCGGCGCTGCAATGGAAAAACTGGAAGGACTGCGAAGGCATCTTCCGGGACAATGAGATGAGTGAAAATAAGAGTAAATATCCAATATCCTATGGAAAGCCGATAAAAATCAACTCAATACTTGACGAGATCGTCAGGGAAAAAAGGGAAAGGATCGAAAGGCAGATACATGAAGGCCCCGGCCCCGCCGGAATAAAAGAAAAGGCAAGGTCTTCGCCTCCTGCATACGATTTTTATAAGGCATTGGTCAGCAGCGGTTCCCATCTGTCGCTTATAGCCGAAATAAAACGTGCCTCTCCATCAAGGGGGATGATCAGAAGTGATCTTGATCCTGCCATTCAGGCAAGGGCATACCAGGAAGCCGGGGCGTCGGCCCTGTCAGTAATCACTGAAGAAGACCATTTCCACGGGTCATTGAAGGACCTTGCAATCGCAAGGCAATCCTGCGCCATACCAATCCTGCGAAAGGATTTTATCCTGCATCCATTTCAGGTATACGAGGCACGCGCATTCGGCGCTGATGCCATACTGCTCATAGCCGCGATACTCGATGATCAGGATCTTTTTGAACTTGCCGGGCTTGCGGCAGAATTGGGTATGCATGCCCTTGTGGAGGTGCATGATGCAAAAGAGATACCTTCAGCCATAAGATCAGGGACAAAAATCATTGGAATAAACAACCGCGATTTAAGCACATTTCATGTGGACATAAATACAACCGCCCGGCTTGCACCTCTTATACCAAAGGACTTTTTTCTGGTAAGCGAAAGCGGGGTTTCCAGCGCTGCAGTCGCCAAACAGCTCGCATCCTGGGGGGCTAAGGCAGTCCTGGCAGGAGAGGCGCTTGTTACAAGCCCTGATATTAACGGACTGATAAAATCCATTACCCATATAAAATGCGAACAAGAATAAAGATATGCGGGCTGACAAGGCTTGAAGATGCGCTGGCAGCGATCGAGATGGGCGCAGACGCGCTGGGTTTTATATTCGTAAAGGAAAGCCCCAGGCAGATTAGTCCTGAGGGGGCATCCGCAATTATCAATCAGTTGCCCCCATTTGTTTTAAGGGTAGGCGTATTTAAAGACCAGGACACTGAACGGATAAGGGAAATCGTTGGTATATGCCGCCTTCATATATGTCAGCTCCATGGGGATGAGTCACCGGATTATTGCAGGGGGCTTGGCGTTGATTATATCAAGGCATTCCGCATAAAAAACGAGGCATCCCTTGCCAAAATACCTTTATATAAGGATCAGAAAAATAGGCGCAGACCGTTTCTTCTTGATACCTATGTGCATGGTATGGCAGGCGGCACAGGCCGGACGTTCGACTGGGACCTTGCAAGTAAGGCATCTGCATTCGGCCCTGTGATCCTTTCAGGCGGGCTTGATCCTGAGAATGTTTCCCAAGCGGTCGCCCAGATACGCCCGTTTGCTGTTGACGCAAACAGCGGGGTGGAAACCTCACCCGGGAAAAAAGACCCTATCAAATTAAAAAGGTTTATAGAACAGGTAAATCAAACAGACTGTGAGATTTATCATCGTGAACCCTAAAGGCTCTTTCGCCGCTTCAAAGGATAAAAATATAAAACTATCTTTAGGGACAATAAAAAGGCATGGCCGTTTGGACTTTGTGATCATAAAATATGGCACATTGTATGAAAAATATTACATAGTGATCGATGCATTGGATCAAATAATTTGTGGACGGTCTTCGATCGGCGGTGAAAAAATATTCATATTTGACCTATGAAATAGACAATCATTAGGGGATGATAACGTCTAAAATGCCACAAAACACACATCTGTCAACAAACTTTATACTAACTAAAAATAATTCACTGAGACTTAAAATATTATGTTATAATTTTATATTGTATGTATATTTGAATCCTTCTTAATGGCATAAATATTGCAGAAAATATTTTTTTGAATTTAGCTGTTTTTTACTTCGAAAATACATTTTTTATTCACGGGGGTAGCTGATTAAGATTTAACCTTAACCGTTTATGAGGTCTTTTATTTTTAAGGATTTTTAAATTTGATAAATTGACCGTAAGCAAAAGATGGATGAATCAGTCTATTATACTATGTCTTATTAAAAAATAAGGATAAAAGGTTAAAAGGTAAATATTTTGGACGTACTTTAGTAAGTCTTGGGGAGGTGAATGCATGCAAAGAATACACTAGAATATTTCGTCAATAACAATATTGTCTGATAACCTTTGTGGCGTTCAGAGAAATAAACGGGAGGATATTTAAATGAAAAATAATTGGTTATTGAAAGTTTTTATTTTTACAATCGGCCTTGTCCTTGTATCATTTATTGGCTATTCGGTCACATCTCAGGCTTATGACTGTTCTGTAAAAAGGACCGGCTTAGAAATCACCGAATCATATCAGTACTTCGAAACCAGCATACTCGCAAACTATGAATTCGAGATCAAGTTCACCATTACAGAGCAAGGAAGTAACACCGTATATATCAAGCTGGTAGCAGACGAGGATTATGGCAAATACAGGGTAAGCAGCGACGCCTTGACCTTCTACTTAGGAGATGAATCCTCAGTATATAGCACCACCAAGACAAGCTATGCAGTGCTTGGATCAAGCGGCGATAATATAGAAATACCTGCCATTGCAGCCCTCTTCGCCAAGGCCAAAACCAATACGAGCGATTGCCTGAGCTGGAATTCATCATGGTTTGATAATGACTATAAATGGACTGGCACCGGAAGCGCCAAGATAACAAGGATCGATATCTCCTGCGACAAAGCCAAGATAAAGTATATAGAGTTCTGGAATGATGCTGCCCGAAGCGGGAGCAAACATTCAAGTTCGCAAAATTTTGCAGACTATAGCAGCACTGATGTCACCAGCGCCAATTGGGCTATAGTTTCAGGGGCGCCTGTCATCGTAACCTCCGATGATACCCTCTATCTTAGGACTACAGCGATTGCCCAGCAAGAATATTATGGCACTACCTACTATGGCAGCTACTATCCCTATTCAGGTTACTATGGATCCGGATACTATGGCAGCTACTACGGAGGAGGCTACTATGGCACACAGCCTTATTACGGGGGAAGCTATTACGGACAACAGCCTTATTACGGCGGTGGCAGCTACTACGGACAAC
>JAFGSM010000225.1 GCA_016934595.1 bacterium
AAATAATATTCGATTTCACAGATAGTCTAAAATGCGATAGAGAGCCCATAAATCTATACCAATTATCGAGTTTCCAAATTTCTGATCCTAAAACATTTCCTCTATTTTCAAGGCTACATCATCTGGCTTTATTGATTCCATACAGGGGGCGAACATGCCTTCATCCGGCGGAAACTTTATATCTTTCGAATCTTTTCTGTTTCCAATATATAAGGTTTTAACAAATTTACACTTGCGCTTCCTGCATGGTACGCAGGGCAAATTGGACTGAAAAACAATATGATCTTTTCCAATGGGACCTGTTCTTCGCGGGTCTGCAGGTCCAAAAAGCCCTATTACACGAGTCCCGACAGAAACAGCCAGGTGAAGGGGACCTGTATCCCCGCTCACAAAAACGTCACATATACTTATAATTGCAGCCGTCTGACGTATCGATAGATACCCAACACAATCCAGGCTTCTTGGTTGCTCAAAACCAAAAAACCGTTCGGCCAATATCCTGTCTTCAGAGCCACCGGTAAGGATAGTAATAAATCCGGAGGACGTCAATAGAGAATTGAGCCGAAGAAAGGAAGATACCGGCCACCGGTTTACTTTATGAGATGCACCCATATTAAGCCCTATTATCCCCCGATATTTTATATCCTTGAAAAACTCCCTTATAAGCCCCTGCGCATATCCGATTTCCTGATCTGTAAGGAAAAATTCCGGATGAAACTCATGGTCATCGATCCCCAGTCCAGATATCGTGAAAAGATGGTCTTCCGCTGCATGACGTAACTTTTCTCCGGCTTTAATATTCTTTTGTTTTTTATATTTAATTATGCCCTTTGGTTTTAACAAAAGACATAGCAATCTCCATCTCCAATTGCTTGGCTGATAATTAATGACCCAATCGATCCCCTTCAATCTTAAAGCCTTCGCCAGTTTAAATACCCTGCCTGCCTCCCCTATTCCCCTACCCTTTTTAAACACTATTATCTCATCAACACTGGGATTATTGAATAAAAGTTCTGAAATGCCGCTATCTCCAACCAAAAACAGACATTTTGAACGAGGTCTTTTCTTCTTTATGGCGCTTGCTACAGGTGTCATGTGCAGGACATCACCGATTGCACCAGGCTTTATGATAAAAAAAGTTTCTTCAAAAGGCACTTTTAAAAATCTCCTGGCATGAAAATGGCATATAAAGTATAATTGTAATATAAAACAAATTAAGATAGTATATATATGTGTAATAAATATATCAATAATTGTAACTGCTCAATATCTTATGGAAATAGTAACTCATTGCCATTTAGAGGGATATCTTCCCAGAACATATTGAGCAGTTATCAATAATTTAAAATTAATAGAAATTAACGGCTTACTCTATGAAAACTAAATATAAAATTCAAATAGTTTTTATGCTTGCAGCCTTTCTCTTTCTATTGTTTTCTATCCAAACCATTTTTTCAGAAGAACCTGCAACCAATACAATCTCTCCAGCATCACTAAACCAATGGATTTCTGCGATATTCAACAGATCCCAAAACACGAACCGCAGGAATATCTCCGGAGATCAATACCCTATAATATATATGAAATGCGCCACACCCCTGATAAGATTGGCCTTGACACATCCGGACTGGCTTGCCCCGGAAAACCGCTTTGTGCTTCATCGCCCTGATAATCCAGAGTATATAAGATACTATTCTCCAGATGGACAAACCTCATGGACATATGATACCCCTGAAGGCAATTTTAAGATACATTATAGTGAGACAGGAGACAATGCTGTATCTGGTCCCGGGGTTGACGGCATCCTGGAAACCATACCTGATTATGTGATCAAATTTGGCCAATATTTTGAAGACTCTTGGCGACACGAGGCAGACATCTTAGGATATTACCCTCCAGCCCCTGACGGAACTTATGGCGGAGACAGCAGATTTGATATATACATATTAAAGATGAATTATTACGGATATACCGATATCGAAAATGGCCACCCTTTTATAGTGGTTCATAATAACTATATCGGCTTTGAATCCAATCTAGATACCGAGGGTTCAATAGCAGGAAACATGAAGATCACGGCCGCACATGAATTTTTCCATGCCATACAATATGGATATGATGACTGGAATAATAACTGCATATGGTGGGAGGAAAATACCGCCGTATGGATGGAGGACGAGGTCTTTGATCTTGTTGACGGTTATCTTAACTATCTCGGAAACCCTTTTGACGACCTGAACAATAATCTTCAATGGGATGCCGGCGAACCCTGGTATAAACACGATGGAAGCCTTGGAGACACCTCTGGAAGAGATGCCGGCGTCTGGTTTGAAGCTCCCCATATCTCTCTTGATACAAGATACACTTCCACATTTGACAGATATGAATACGGAGGCGTTGTATGGGCGAAATATCTAGCAGCCACATTCGGAAATGAAATTATAAAACACATTTTTACAATAACGGATTACGACACGGATGCCCTACCTGCGATAGAACAGGCCCTTCAGGATTACGGATCAAATCTTGTTGAGACGTTCACCGACTTCAGGATCAATGTCCTCACCCTTGACCCAAATATCTTCGAAGAACACTTCAAATATCCACTGATCCGTCACAAAGGAAATTATGGGAATTATCCCCTTATTCTTGATTTGGGCGATGTATCTCATCTTGCTTGCCGCTACATAGGTCTTAAGCCGCCTGAAGGTAATAAGAAACTTGTAATAGATGTCGATGGACAGGACTATTCAAATTTTGGCGTCCCTGTTGTCCTGTTCAATGAAAAAGGGGGGTATGATGTGTGGCACATTGAAATCGATAACTATATTGCCCAGACAGGGAGGATTGAAATAAATTCTTTTGGAACCGAGGGTCTTTACAAAAGCGCCAGCATTATACCCATAAACCTGTCTAAAACCCAAAATTATAGAAGCTTACTCATTACAATCCACTTAGAAGGGCTATTTAAACAGGACATCCGCCTCAGAGAGGGTATTAATCTTATAAGCATTCCCATGAACCTGGGTGGCGCAATATCGTCCTATGATTTTCTAAATAACTATTTTGATAGCTCCGAAAACGTGCATTTATCCTGTTATGACTCAGAAACAGGTATATGGAATATATCATATATTGACGGCATGACAACAGGCAACCCTTTTGACCTTGACTGGCAAAAGGGTTATATACTTACCATTTCAAACGACAAGACGGTCCAACTCACCGGAGACGCACCGATTGAGACTAAGATTGATCTGCTTTCCGGGCATAATTTTGTTTCATCATTTATATCTGATCAATCGCCATTATTCTCCCATGAAATCCTGAAATCCTTGGATCCGAACAGACAAACATTCTCAAGTGTTTCGAAATATGATAATGTCAGCGGAAAATGGCAAGCAGGATACTGGTTCTTTGGACGGCCTGCTGGCAAGGATTTTATTGTCATGCAAGGCGAAGGTTATATGATCGATATGGTTGGGGAACATCCAGGCTGGTCACCATCAGATTTATTATGAATTGCCCATCTAAAGAAATTCAAAAAATCATAACTGATTTAAAGGCGCACTTAAAGGCACAACATGATGCTGGTCTTGAATGGATGAGAATACCAAAAGAGAATCTAAACTCTCTGATTATGACTGGATTCAGTGCATCCATTCAAAATTGTAACAGATGCAGACTCGCAAGATCCAGGAACAATATTGTATTCGGCGAAGGCAATACCAATGCTAAATTGATGTTCATAGGAGAATCGCCCGGGATGGAAGAAGACCATTCCGGACGCCCTTTTGTAGGCAAGTCAGGCATGCTTCTAACCCGAATCATTCAGGCAATCAATCTCTCAAGGGAGGAAGTATTCATAACCAGTGTTATTAAATGCCGTCCTCCAGAAAACAGGCCGCCTGAACCGGATGAGATAGCTGCTTGCGAACCTTTTCTCATCCAACAGATTGAGGTTATACGCCCTGCTATTATTTGTACACTAGGCTCGGTGGCTGCCCATACACTCCTGAAAACCGAAAAACCTATAACGAAACTCAGGGGCGCTTTTCACGAATTTTCTGGCATCAAAGTAATGCCTACATTTCATCCTGCATATCTGCTGAGAAATCCCAAGGAAAAAAAGCTGGTCTGGGACGATATGCAAAAAATCAGGGATATGTATCAGAGATTGTAAATGCCTTCTGATATAACTGGATAAAATTCCTTAGACCCCCATTGGAAGATGTTGTTGAACTAATCCTCTATTTGTTATATACCTTATTGAATAGTCACCAGGTTAATATAATAGCACTTTAATTTATTTCTTGACACCAATAAGCATGTCTATTATAATGCACCTCAGGATCTGCCGGCACAGATTAAAAGGGAATAGCTATTCTCAATGGATTTTACCATGAAAATGCATTTTTCATTCACGGGGTGGCCAATGCATGTCTGGCCATGAGCGTTTGATATGTTTGTGTAACTAATTCTAAAATAAGGGGGAAAGAAATGCTTCGAAAGGCAATCGTATCTTTTTTATCCGTTTTCATTATTTTATTGTTTTCCATCAATGCCCAGGCCCATTTTGGAATGATCATACCTTCCGATGATATAGTAACCAAGGAGGATTCAAAAACTATCTCTCTGAGGATAAGTTTTACCCATCCCTTTGAAGGACAACTTATGAATATGGCAAGGCCAAAACAATTCGGCGTCTTTGCCAAGGGGAAAAATACAAGTCTTTTAAATACCCTGAAGGAGATAAAGGTCGAAGAATTATCAACTTGGAGCACTGAATTTCAGATCAATAGACCTGGCGACCATATCTTCTATGTAGAGCCTGAACCTTACTGGGAGCCTGCTGAAGGATGTTTTATCGTGCATTATACAAAGGTGATTGTAAACGCTTTGGGCATGGAAGAAGGATGGGACGAAGAGGTTGGTCTTAAGACAGAGATAGCGCCTTTGACAAGGCCATATGGCCTATGGACAGGCAACATCTTCAAAGGGATAGTGAAGGTCGACGGAAAGCCTGTCCCTTTTGCCGAGGTAGAGGTTGAATACTATAACGAAAAAAAAGAGATACAAGCGCCTGCCGACCCATTTATTACTCAAGTGATAAAGGCCGATAGCAACGGAATATTTTCCTATGCTATGCCAAAGGCTGGATGGTGGGGCTTTGCTGCCCTTAATGAGGATACACGCAAGATAAAACATAAGGATGGCAAAGAATATCCGGTTGAAATCGGGGCGGTCTTATGGGTAAAGACCTATGATATGAAATAGAATTCTTATAAAGTATTATTCTAGGAGGCTGTCCGAGAACTATAAATTCAATAAAAAAATACAGATTATACTGTAATTTAAGGATCAATATTGTAATATACGATTGA
>JAFGSM010000021.1 GCA_016934595.1 bacterium
CTGTAAAAGGTAAATCCATTAAAAGCTATCTTGTGAATTTGATAACCCTGGTTAAATATTCTTCTATGCATTTTTTTCATCACGCCTTTTTATAAATAATAGAGATAAAAGCCATACAAAACCTTTCAAAATTTGTAATGTGACAATGAGATTTGAGTAATCTATATTTGTTTATTGTTTTAGACAGGGACAAAAACATTTGGCAAGGATCGTTTCCCTTGCAACATCAATTGGTCACTTGGAAGGAATGATGAATGTGTTAAAGGAAAAGATGGCCGAACTTCGTTTATCTGTTCTGGTTTGCTGGAGAAACTTCATGTGATGTCCATGATCGCGCTCTCATCCCGCTGCTTCGCGGAACGGATTTTCATCCATGCCCCGGTGTGATGTACTCTTCAACGTTTTGTATCAAATGAAGATTTATCCATACATTGAGGTTTGCCCTTACCAGCATCTCAATATATTCGCATCCTGGGAAGAGGCAGCAACCTATTTCAGTCACCGTTTCAGGACTTTCAAAATAAAACAAAAGGAAATCCTGCGAGGGTATTTGGCAGGAATTTTTCAGGAGAACGGATTCCTCTTAGTTCGATCACATGGCACATGTCTGAAGATAGGTCTTCAGACTACCTCGACCTTTGCCTGAATGACCTTATGTCCTACAACAATCTCAGCGATCTGGACAGCATTCAGGGCCGCCCCTTTTCTGAGATTATCAGAGACTATCCACATATTCAGGCCATGCGGAACGGATTCATCCCTGCGTATGCGGCCTACAAAGACAGGGTCTTTTCCTGCCGCATCGAGGGCCAGCGGGTATCTGTTTTTGGCAGGCTCGTCCACTACAACCACGCCAGGGCTGGATTCAAGAATTTTACGGCATTCATCAGGCGGCAGATCCTTCTCCAGTTCAACATTGACCGCCTCTGAATGTCCAATGAAAACAGGAACCCTGACTGTTGTTGCTGTGACTTTGATGGTGTCGTCCTCCATGATCTTTTTGGTCTCATTGACCATCTTTATCTCTTCTTTGGTGTAACCATTATCAAAAAAGATGTCGATATGCGGCAGGCAGTTGAATGCTATCTGGTGGGGGTATACCTTTGGCTGTATTTCGTCTTTTTGAAAATTTAGCATCATCTCGCATTGCTGAAACAGTTCTTCCATCGCCTTTTTCCCCGTCCCTGAGACAGCCTGGTATGTCGAGACCACGATCCTCGTGATCCTTGCCCTGTCATGTATCGGTTTAAGCGCTACCACCATTTGTATGGTGGAACAGTTCGGATTGGCTATGATGCCGTTATGCCTTTGGATTGCATGAGGGTTGACCTCTGGAACAACAAGGGGCACATCCGGCTCCATACGGAAGGCGCTGCTATTGTCAACCACCACAGCCCCTGCCTTGGCCGCTATAGGCGCGAATTCCAGGCTGACACCCCCGCCGGCGGAAAAAAGGGCGATGTCTACGCCTTCAAAGGATCCCTTCTTGATCTCCTGAACTGTGACAGGCCGGTCGCAGAAAGACACCTCTGATCCGGCGCTTCTTTGAGAAGCCAGGGGGACAAGCTCGCTTACAGGAAATCCCCTTTGTTCCAGAGTCAAGATCATCTCCTGGCCTACTGCCCCTGTGGCCCCAACCACTGCAACCCGATATTTGTCTTTCTTGTTCATATAAAAACCCCTATGGGAATCTTTTATCCCCCTTTGCAAATCGAAGATTCATCAAGATTCATTAGTTTTTTATCAAAAACCCTTACATATCTTTACATATTATTAATCAAATCCACCACCATATCACCTATCTCGTGTGTCTTGTATCCGCTTTTTGTGGACAGGTCCTTGATCTTTCCGCTTGAGAGCAGGGATATTATCGCCTGTTCTATCATCCTGCTCCCTTCGTATTCTTTAAGGTGTTCAAGCATCATCTGCCCTGCGGATATGGTTGCCAAAGGGTTTATAACACCTTTTCCAGCATATTTGGGAGCAGAGCCGTGAATGGGCTCAAACATGGATACGCCCTCAGGGTTTATGTTTCCGGATGCGGCGATCCCCATCCCGCCTTGAATTATAGCGCCAAGATCGGTGATGATATCCCCGAACATATTACAGACCACGATGCAGTCGAACCACTCAGGATTTTTTATCATCCACATGCATGTGGCATCCACATATGCATGATCCTGTTTGATGTCAGGATATTCCTCCCCAACCTCCTTAAATGCCCTTTGCCAAAGATTGTGCGCATATGTAAGCACGTTTGCCTTGTCACAGAGCGTAAGTTTCTTTTCCTTGTTCCTTTTGCGGGTAAGCTCATAGGCATAACGGATGCATCTCTCAACGCCCTTTCTGGTGTTGATCATCTCCTGGATGGCCACCTCATCAGGCGTGCCTTTTTTAAGGAATCCCCCTATACCCACATAGAGTCCCTCGGTGTTTTCTCTGACTACGACAAAATCTATATCCTTGGGCCCTTTATCCTTCAAAGGGGTCCATACTCCGGGATAGAGCTTTATCGGCCTCAGGTTTATATACTGATCAAGCTCAAACCTCAACCGCAGGAGCAAACCCTTTTCAAGTATGCCTGGGGCCACATCCGGATGGCCTACCGCCCCCAGATAGATGCAGTCCATGTCTTTTAATTCTTTTATAGCAGAGTCAGGGAGTATTTCGCCTGTTTTAATATAACGGTCTCCGCCAAAGTCAAAATGGCGCGCCTTAAACTTGAATCCTGCCTTTTCAGACGCAGCCTGGACAACCTTCAATCCCTCCTTTATGACCTCAGGGCCTATTCCGTCCCCGGGGATAACGGCTATATTGTACATATTATTATCTCCTTCATTTTTCGCTCGTCTTGCCTGACTTTCCACAGCAGTTTTTGTATTTTTCACCGCTTCCGCAGGGACAGGGCGCATTTCTGTCAAATATAGGTGAATTTTCCATTACAATGATCTTGTTTTGTTTCTTTTTTGTCTTGGCCTTTTTCTTTTCTGGTTTGGCAAGGCTGTTCGGGAAATTTTCTTCGTCCCACAACATATAATCCTCCTCAGCCATTTCGATCATCCTCTCCATCTTTTGGTTTATCAAAAGCAGGGGGAGAAGGATCAGGAGTATACAAAAAGGCGCCATCAATAGCATGGCCGCCTGAAAGACAGAAACAGGGAAGATAAGGCTGATAAGTCTGCCTATCCCCAAAAAGACAAAAGCTGCTATAAGGCAAAACAGAATCGTGACAGAACAGACAAGGCAAAAGTTTTTCATAAAATAGCTCCTTTGATATAGTTCATTAACCCGCCGCTTGATATCAATTCCTGCATAAAAGCTGGATAAGGGGTTATCTCATATTCCTCCCCCCTGGTCAGGTTAACTACCTTTCCCTCCCCTAAAAGCACCTCCAGTTCATCGCCTGATCTAATCCTGAGGGATGCCTTTTCGGATTCGATTATGGGCAAACCGATATTTATTGCGTTTCTAAAGAAGATCCTCGCAAAGCTGGCGGCGATTACACAGCTTAAGCCTGAAGCCTTTATACATATGGGGGCGTGCTCCCTGGATGAGCCGCAACCGAAATTTTTCCCGCCGACCAGTATGTCGCCTGTCTTGATACGGGGCATAAATCCCTTGTCAAGGTCTTCCAGACAATGCTTTGCCAATTCTTCAGGCTCGGTCATATTGAGATACCTTGCAGGGATTATCTCGTCTGTATTGATATTGTCCCCATATTTCCAAGCCCTTCCTTTGATCTTAAGCATATCTATCCCCTGCCTTTTATCTCGCCGGGCCCGCCGATGCGGCCAAGAATGGCGGAAGCTGCGGCTACGGCAGGATTTGACAGGTAAACCTCGCTTTTCGGGTGCCCCATCCTGCCTACAAAGTTTCTGTTTGTGGTTGCGATAGCCCTTTCCCCTTCGGCCAAGACGCCCATGTGACCTCCAAGGCATGGTCCGCATGTCGGGGGAGAGATGACCGCCCCTGCATCAAGGAAAGCCGCAAGCAGCCCTTCATCCATTGCCTCTCTGTATATACGTTGAGTGGCAGGTATGATGATCAGGCGCACACGGGGATGAACCTTTTCGCCCTTGAGAACTTTTGCCGCTGCCCTGAGGTCAGACATCCTGCCGTTTGTGCATGAGCCTATCACTGATTGATCTATCCTGACTGTGCCGACCTCGCTTATAGGTTTTACGTTTGAAGGAAGGTGAGGAAAGGCGACCTGAGGCTCGATTCCGTCCACATTCCATTCAAAGACCTCCCTGTAAGATGCGTCTGTATCGCCCGAAACACACTCAAATGGCCTAACGGCCCTTTCTTTACAATAATCTACGGCCTTCTGATCGGGCGTGATGATCCCGTTTTTCGCCCCTGCCTCAATTGCCATATTGCACATTGTAAACCTGTCATCCATCGGCAGGTCATCGATAACATTTCCTGTAAATTCCATGCCCATGTAAAGCGCCCCGTCAACGCCAATGCGGCCTATGGTATAAAGTATGAGGTCTTTCCCCGTGACCCAGGCCGCTGGCTTTCCTTTATATATAAACTTTATGCACTCAGGCACCTTTAACCATACCTCCCCTGTGATCATAGCCGCAGCCAGGTCTGTGCTTCCTATGCCAGTTGCGAAAGCACCCAGCGCACCATAGGTGCACGTGTGCGAATCAGCACCTATAATAAGCTCCCCGGGGAGAACAAGCCCTTGCTCCGGAAGAAGCGCATGCTCTATGCCAACCTGTCCAACCTCAAAATAGTATTTTAATCCGTGCCTTATGGCAAAATCCCTTACCTGTTTCACCAGTTGAGCCGATTTTATGTCCTTGTTGGGTGTTGAATGGTCAGGGACAAGATAGACCCGTTCAGGATCAAATACCTTTTTTGCCCTTGCCCGCTCAAACTCGTTGATTGAAAGGGGCGCTGTTATATCGTTCCCCAGGCAGCAGTCTACCCTGGCCTTTATGAATTCACCGGGCCGGACCGATCCCTTTCCGCAATGCCCTGCCAGTATTTTATGAGTAATGCTCATAGGTACATACATCAAATAAAACCTCTGGTTCTTCTGATTTAATATCTATCCTTTATCTATATTGCATATATCATTTCATATCATTTCAAAATATGAAAATCTTGTGTAATACAGATTATTTTCCACGGCATGGGGAAAATTTTCTACCCTTTCCCTTTGCCCTCATTTCGATATACGGCCTTGTTGATGGCGTTGAGGTATGCCTTTGCGCTTGCAACAATGACATCGGTAGATATCCCCCGTCCTGTGAATGTACGTTCACCTATTTTTACCTTTATAATCACCTCACCCATGGCATCCTTGCCGCCTGCCACTGCATTAATGGAGTAGGATTGCAATGATCCAGGCATGCCTGTCAGCCGGTCTATTGTCTTATATGCGGCATCAACAGGGCCGTCTCCGCAGGCCGAATCCATCAATATCTCACTGTTTCTTTTTAGTATTACAGTCGCCGTCGGGATGGTCTTATTCCCGCTGGTTATATGTATATAATCCAGGACAAAATTCTCAGGAACCGCATATATCTCGTCTTCCACTATAGCCTGGAGCTCTTCGTCAAAGACCTCCTTTTTCTTGTCGGCAAGCTCCTTGAATCTCTGAAACGCCTTGTCCAGGTTCTCTGATGAGAGTGTATAGCCCATTTCGGACAGGCGGTTGGAAAAGGCGTGCCTTCCGGAATGTTTGCCAAGGACAAGGCGGCTTTGCTTGAGGCCGATAGATTCCGGCGTCATAATCTCGTAAGTAGTCTTTTCCTTCAGCACTCCGTCCTGATGTATGCCGGATTCATGGGCAAATGCATTTTCACCTACGATGGCCTTGTTTCTTTGCACCATCATCCCTGTAAGATGGCTGACCATCTTGCTTGTCTTGTATATCTCCTGGGTGATTATGCCCGTATGCTTATGAAACAGATCCTCCCTGGTTTTTATGGACATTACTACCTCTTCAAGCGCAGCATTGCCAGCCCTCTCCCCTAATCCGTTCATGGTGCACTCTACCTGAAGAACGCCGTTTTGGATGGCGGCAAGTGAATTGGCTACGCCAAGGCCCAGGTCATTATGGCAATGGCAACTCAGTATTGCCCTGCTGACATTTGGCACCTTTTCACAGATCAACTTTATCAGCGCCCCGAACTCTGAGGGTATGGCATAGCCGACCGTATCCGGAATATTAATGGTGCCCGCACCTGCGTCTATGGCAAGTTCTATCACCTGACAGAGAAACTCCCTGTCAGATCTGAAGGCATCTTCAGCCGAAAATTCCACATCAGGGCACAGGGATACGGCAAAGCTGACCGCCTCACGGGCCATATCCAGCACCTCTGGCCTTTCCTTTTTAAGCTTGTATTTCATGTGGATATCAGATGTTGCGATAAAGGTGTGTATTCGCGGTCTTTTTGCATATTGTACCGCCTCCCAAGCACGTTCGATATCCCCCTTTGTGGATCGGGCAAGCCCGGCGATAACAGGCCCTTCTATCTCCTGGGCTACCTTTCTCACTGCCTCAAAATCGCCTTTTGATGCGACAGGAAAACCTGCCTCTATAACGTCCACATTCAATTTCGCGAGCTGCTCGGCAATCTGGAGTTTTTCTTTT
The DNA here is from genome assembly GCA_016934595.1 of bacterium. GTDB lineage: Bacteria > SZUA-182 > SZUA-182 > DTGQ01 > JAFGSM01 > JAFGSM01. The sequence continues at coordinate 6,614 of JAFGSM010000021.1, forward strand.
ATATTAAGGCTTGCGCCAGGGGATTGCTCCCCGTCCCTCAATGTAGTGTCAAATATGATGATTTTATCATTATTTATATTATTTCTAATAGCCCCATTATTCACCTTTTTCTCCTTTCGAGGCCCTTCAAGGCATGCCCTTTTGTGGCTGCATAAGACGGGATTCCCTTTGCGTGTGTCAATATCATCTGAGCAGGCCCTGACATGACATAGATCAGGAATACGATGAACAACATCACCTTGGGCTCTGCTATTATCACAAGCAAGAGAAGCAGGGTCAACACCAGGACATTAAAAGGTTTTCTTTCTTTTAGCTTCAGTTCCTTCAAGCTCCTGTATCTGATGGTGCTCACCATCAAAAATGCCAATATATAGGCCATCAAGGCGATTATAATAGGTTTTCTGCCATCCGGACCGAAAAGGAACTGGTGAAGTATAATAAAAGAGGATATGGTGCCTGCGGCAGCAGGTATGGGCAACCCTGTGAAGCTTTTGCTCTCATCCGTGTTGACCTGGCAGTTGAATCTCGCCAGCCTTAGCGCGCCGCATACCAGAAAAAGAAAGGACGCCAGCCAGCCTATTCGTTCAAAGGGCTGCAAGGCCCACAGATAGATCAGGAGCCCTGGGGCAGCGCCAAAGGAGATAAGATCGGCAAGAGAGTCGAATTCTATCCCGAACCTGCTGCATGTATTTGTCAGCCTCGCTATCCTGCCGTCTATGCCGTCAAATATGACAGCAGCCAGAATTGCTATGGCCGCTACCTGGAACTGATTTTTAAGAGCGGCGATCAATGCATAAAAGCCGCAAAAGATATTGCCCAGCGTGAAAAGATTGGGCAATATATATATTCCCCTCTTCATTAATCCCCAAATGCCTCAAAATATCTATAATATCTATATAGAATGACTTCTCAATATTCACCCCTTATGCATATAAAGGTTTTTGTATTAAAAATTATAGGGTAATACGAAGAAAAAAGCAACAGCTATATCCAACATTCCAGCAATTCTCATTA
>JAFGSM010000226.1 GCA_016934595.1 bacterium
AGGTTTATCTGGCGGCATTTATGGCGGTTATGGCGGCCTGCTTGGCGGAGGTTTATCTGGCGGTCTGTATGGCGGATTAGGTGGATACTCAAGCCCGTTTGGCATCGGTAATCTCTTTTATCCACTTGAGACAGCAGGAGGATTGACATATCAGGTGCCTTATTTGCAGATTGCGCCTCTGTTGGGTATTGCCGGGCTTTACAGCCAGCTTTTTCCAGGGCTGTTTAATTAAACCTTCTCTTTAACCTTTTTATCCTTACATCTTTAGATACAAGGCGCAAGACATTACAACTTGCGCCTTGTATTTAATTTGATCTTCACATAAAAAACCTTCTTTGAACTCAACCGATCTTCCAATGCCATCCCCCTAATTGTTTTGGTTGTCAAGACAAAACAGGGATATACTGGCCCGGATTTGATCTTGAAACAAATTGATTTTATATATAGATTGTATATCTTTCTAATTGGGATTTTAAAAATTGTGATCGCATTATCATTTGATGGTCTCGTAAAAACTCGATTTTACCTTATTTTGTCATTCTGTGCTTGACACGAAATCCAGTGTTATCAATTGGTTCTGGGCTCCAGTTTTCTCCGGAATGACGGGTTTGTCGATTTTTTACGATACCATCAGCAGTTGAATAAAAGGGTATAAGATTTCAGGGCAAAAAGTCTTTGATTGAAAGGAGTAAAAAATGAGGTTTGATAAATTTACAATCAAGGCACAGGAGGTTATTCAGGAATCTCAATCAATAGCCGAAAAACTTAACCACCAGTCCATTGAACCCGAACACTTGCTCCTTGCCATGGTTGATCAAAAGGATGGGGTTACGATACCCATATTGCAGAAGCTGGGGATAGAACCTAAGATACTGTCGGAAGGGCTCAACAAAGAGCTTGACAGGATGCCCAAGGTACATGGAGCAGCTTCGCAGGTCTATATTTCGCCAAGGCTGAAGAATGTATTTGACCAGGCATTTACAGAGGCGCAGAGGCTGAAGGACGAGTATGTAAGCGCGGAGCATCTCCTGATCGCAGTATCCGAAGAAAAAGGCGGGGCAGCGGCTGGAATACTGGCCAAGATAGGCGCTGACAAGGAAAGGATCATGTCAGCGCTGGTGAATATAAGGGGTCAGCAGCGCATCACTGACCAGAACCCTGAGGATAAGTATCAGGCCCTTGCCAGGTATAGCCGTGACCTTACGGATCTTGCAAGGCGTGGCAAGCTGGATCCTGTCATAGGAAGGGACGACGAGATAAGGAGGATCATGCAGGTCCTTTCAAGGAGAACGAAAAACAATCCTGTTTTGATAGGAGACCCTGGGGTCGGAAAGACTGCCATTGTAGAAGGGCTTGCCCAGAGAATCATAGCAGGGGATGTGCCTGAGACTCTAAAGGAAAAAAAGATTGTCGCAATGGATATGGGGGCAATGATAGCAGGGGCAAAATTCAGGGGCGAATTCGAGGACAGGCTGAAGGCATTCCTTAAGGAGATCGAGGCATCGGAAGGACAGATCATCCTTTTTATAGACGAGATACACACCCTGGTGGGGGCGGGCAGGGCAGAGGGGGCGATCGATGCGTCCAATATGCTTAAACCTGCCCTTGCAAGGGGTGATCTTAAGTGCGTGGGCGCCACCACACTCGATGAATACCGCAAATACATAGAAAAGGACGCTGCGCTTGAGAGGCGCTTTCAGCCTGTTTATGTGGGAGAACCATCGGTTCAGGATACTATAGCCATACTCAGGGGGCTTAAGGAAAGATATGAGGTGCATCACGGGGTAAGGATAACGGATTCCGCCATTGTGGCAGCAGCCACATTGTCACACAGATATATCACGGACAGGTTTCTGCCTGACAAGGCGGTTGACCTGATAGATGAAGCAGCATCGCGTCTCAGGATAGAGATAGACAGCCTCCCGACCGAACTTGATGAGATCAAAAGGCGGGGGATACAGCTAGAGATAGAACGGCAGGCACTCAAGAAGGAAAAAGACCCTGCGTCCAGGGAACGCCTCTCAAATCTGGAAAAGGAGCTTGCTGATCTTAAGGAAGAAAAGGATAGGATGCAGGCGCATTGGCAGGCGGAAAAGGATGTCATCACCCGGATACGATCCATAAAGGAGAGGATCGAGCAGGCGAAAATCGACGCTGAAAAGGCGGAGAGGGCAGGGGCCCTCGGAAAGGCTGCGGAGCTTCGCTACGGGACCCTTTCCGAATTGAACAGGGAACTGGAGGAAAACAACCGGAAACTTGCCGAGGTTCAAAAGGATCAAAGGATGTTGAAGGAGGAGGTGGATGAGGAGGATATAGCGGAGGTTGTGGCAAAGTGGACAGGAATACCCGTATCGAGTCTGATGGAAGGCGAAAAGGAAAAGCTAATCAAGATGGAAGACAGGCTAAGGGAGAGGGTCGTAGGCCAGGATGAGGCGATCATGCTTGTCTCAAACTCCATAAGACGCGCCAGGGCAGGTCTTCAGGACCCCAACAGGCCGCTTGGCTCTTTTATATTCATGGGGCCGACAGGCGTGGGGAAGACCGAACTTGCAAGGGCATTGGCAGAGTTTCTCTTTGACGATGAGCAGGCCATGGTCAGGATAGACATGTCAGAATACATGGAAAAACACACTGTCTCCAGGCTGATCGGCGCCCCTCCAGGATATGTGGGATATGACGAAGGGGGGCAGTTGACCGAGGTTGTCCGGCGAAGGCCTTATTCAGTGGTGCTTTTTGACGAGATCGAAAAGGCGCATCAGGATGTGTTCAATGTCATGCTGCAGATACTCGATGACGGGCGTCTCACGGATGGCAAGGGAAGGACTGTGGATTTTAAAAACACCCTGATCATCATGACATCCAATATCGGAAGCCAATGGATACAGGAGCTGGGCGAAAAGGAATACCCGGAAATGAAACGCAGGGTGCTGGACGCCCTCAAATCACATTTTAAACCTGAGTTTCTGAACCGGATTGATGAGACTATCATATTTCACAGCCTGGGCAGGGATGAAATCGAAAAGATAGTGGATATACAAATGAAGAGGCTCGAACAGAGGCTTGCAGAGAGAAAGCTTCATCTTATCCTGTCGGATGAGGCAAAAGACTTTATCGCAAAAAAGGGGTATGATCCTTCGTTTGGCGCAAGGCCGCTAAAACGCACCATTCAGAAGTATATACAGGATCCTCTTGCTATGGCTGTTCTTGTAGGCAGTTTCAAAGAAGGGGATCATATCGAGGCGAGGATGTCCGAAGATAGAGAGTCGGTTATCTTTGAAAAAGTCAAAGGCGTCTTGGCATAATTCCCATTAGCATAATTGACAAAATCATATCGATAATGATATCGTGAAATGTAACTGCTCAATATGTTATGGGAAACTATGCTCTAAAAGGCAATGAATTATTATTTCCACAAGATATTGAGCAGTTAACGTGAAACATAAAAATTAGGTCGTCATACCTAAACAATAGCATTATCATAACAATAAACAGATGGAGGGGGAAAAAAGATGCAAAAGTATGGCGCTGAGTTTTTTGGAACCTTTTGGCTTGTTCTTGGCGGATGCGGAAGTGCTGTGTTGGCTGCGGCATTTCCAAATGTGGGAATCGGCCTGCTTGGAGTTTCGCTGGCCTTTGGATTAACAGTTCTTACGATGGCCTTTGCCATAGGGCATATATCCGGCTGCCATCTTAATCCGGCTGTTTCAGTCGGTTTATGGGCTGGCGGCCGTTTTTCGGCAAAGGATCTTCTGCCTTACATAGTTGCGCAGGTCCTGGGCGCTATTGGAGCTGGCGGCGTTTTATATATCATTGCAAGCGGCAAGCCTGGCTTTAGTCTATTGGCAGGTTTTGCATCAAACGGATATGGCGCCCATTCTCCTGGCGGGTATAGCTTGCTGGCGGCGCTTGTAACCGAGGTTGTAATGACCATGATGTTCCTGATTGTCATCCTCGGCGCCACTGACAAACGGGCTCCGCAGGGATTTGCTCCTCTTGCTATCGGGTTGTGCCTGACCCTTATCCATCTGATTAGCATCCCAGTAACTAACACATCAGTGAATCCTGCCCGCAGCACGGGCGTTGCAGTGTTTGTTGGCGGTTGGGCAATCGCTCAGCTTTGGCTCTTTTGGGTGGCCCCTATAATTGGCGGTGTACTTGGCGCTTGCGTTTATCGCTTCATCGGAAGTGAGAGTTAATCAAGATTACGTTTTATTGATATTCCAAGTCTCCTGATGGACGCTTTTCAAGATTCAGAAAGGAGGCATTTCCGTGCCAAGGTACAGGATATTGAGCCTTGACGGGGGCGGTTTGCGCGGTTTGATCACCGCCCGGTTATTGCACAGGCTGAATTTACATCATGATATCGCAGGATGGTTAGATACGGTTGACCTTTATGCTGGGACATCTACCGGCGGAATCCTCGCGCTGGGTTTAGCAACAGGAAAATCCCCTGCCGAAATCTGCACCTTGTATAAAAATAAAGGTAAGAAGATATTCGACGATAGCATATGGGATAATGTTCGCGATATTGGTAAAACTGTAGGAGCCGATTATTCAAGCAAATATTTGAAGGCGGAATTAAAAGAATTATTTGGCTCCATGATGCTTGCTGATATAAGCAAAAAGGTTGTGATTCCGACATTTGATCTGGATAACGAAGCAGTGAAGGGCATGCGGACGTGGAAGCCCAAGATATTTCACAACTTCATAGGCTCTGACTCAGACGGTGATAAATTGGTTGCAGATGTTGCCCTCTATACCAGCTCGGCCCCTACCTATTTCCCGTCCGCTGATGGATACATTGATGGCGGGGTATATGCCAATAACCCAAGCATCATTGCAATAGCACAGGCTATTTCGCAAAGGAATCACCCATATGAAAGGGCATCACTTGATGATCTGGTCATGCTTTCGATTGGCACTGGTGTCAGCCTGACTTATATCAAGGGGAAAAACCTTGACTGGGGTTATGCGCAATGGGTTAAGCCGTTGATCAATGTGCTCATGGACGGTGTCGCCGGCATATCCGATTATCAGGCCCAGCAACTGCTGGGCGGCCGCTACCACCGCCTCCAAATAGTCTTCGATCCAGGTGAGACGATACCTTTGGATGCCGTTGACAAACTCGACCGTATGGAACAAATAGTCTTCGGCCATAATCTGGAAAGGACAGTCCGGTGGATCAAGGATTCATGGGGCTAAGGTTTAATTTTATAATTCAGGATCTGCTGTGTCGAATAGAATTTCAGAAATCTTCAGGGATGAACAAATAGTTCAAAAAATAAAAGACAAATTGCCTAAACTTTTTCTTCAGGCAGAACTGGAAAGCCAGAGGGATGGAAAAACTGGAATGGAAGTTGGATCTATACGGGAAAGGATACTTGTATCCTTATTGATTTATAAGTTTGGTGAAGAAAATGTTGAAATTAAGATTCCGATCACCAAACCAGAAGAAGATGTCCGGGTATTTAATAATCCGATATCGATAAAAACAAAAACTGGAGCAGGTTTTTCCGGTGTTAAATTAATTTCGACAGTTGATGCACAAAAATCTAAGGAATTTATGCACTCATATTTACCAGGTACTGATATGATGTTTACACAAATAATATGGAATGATGTGGGTGGGCTATTTTTAATTCCGCTAAACGCACAAATTGAAACCATTGAAAATTTGGGCAGGGAAGCATATATTAAGTTACCAACTCCCGGTACAAATCCGAGGGGTGTTGAAATTACTTCCCGGGCATTAGAACTCCTGATTAACCATCCAGGCACATATAAAATAGCAATCAATTGGTCAAGAGAAAAAATTACATTTAATCCATATAAAAGGTGGGTTGAACTATGGGAACAGAACTGAATATTAAAAAGAAAGGAACCGAAACCAGTTCATTTGGCACTCCTGGACGCATCAACCATGATTCAACCAGGTTTTATAAAAGCAGATTGTATGAGGGCTTGCGAGGTGTTAGAGATGTGAGGTATATTGAGAACATTATTCCAGAAAAGAATCTCAACAGGATTTATTGCAAGTCAAGTGAAAAAATGGACGAGCTTCCTGACAATAGTGTTCACTTCATGGTTACCTCTCCACCTTACAATGTCACAAAAGAATATGATGATAATTTAAGTTTAAATATAATGGACTGGATTTTTCGGACCAGTAGTTAAGTTACACGGCAAATGCTAAACTCAGGCAAAAGGGGGTCCGAAAATGAGGAGGA
>JAFGSM010000227.1 GCA_016934595.1 bacterium
CTGCGTCAGGGTTTCCCCCATTGCGCAATATTCCCCACTGCTGCCTCCCGTAGGAGTCTGGGCCGTGTCTCAGTCCCAGTGTGGCCGGACACCCTCTCAGGCCGGCTAACCATCATTACCTTGGTAGGCCATTACCCTGCCAACTAGCTAATGGTACGCGAGCCCATCCCTGATCGACAGCTTCCATGGATAGGCCACCTTTGATCCCAATATGATGCCATAAAAGGATATCATTTGGTTTTAGCAACCTTTTCAAGTTGTTATTCCAAAATCAGGGGTTGATTGCTCACGTGTTACTCACCCTTTTGCCACTTTACTAAAGGTCCGAAGACCCTTTTCTCGTTCGACTTGCATGTGTTAGGCACGCCGCCAGCGTTCGTTCTGAGCCAGGATCAAACTCTCCGATTAAATTTGACCTGTTAAAAAATTGACTGGTTAGTGATACCCGCTATTCTATTTTCAAAGAGCAAACTTTAATTTTTAGTGACATTATAAATATAACATCGAATCTATATACTGTCAAGCAGGTAATTTCCGCTTTCCAATTATAATATCAAGCAATAATATAATAAATAAGTTATTTTTTCCCTAATGCTATATTTTTATCTTAAAAATCCGTCTTAAAATTGAACTCTGAATTTTAAGAAGATGTAATATAGCACCTTTCATTTTTTTTGTCAACAATGAAATTTCATTTAGGCTGAATCTTGAGAAAATTCCTTTTCCCAACTTTTATGACAAAGGGTTTTAAAAAATCAAGGTCAAGATTTTCATCCAAAATTTTTTCCCCGTCAATGGCAACCGCTCCCTGCCTGATCATCCTCCTTGCCTCGCCGCCGGACTTAACAAGCCCTCTGTCAACCAGGAACCTTACCAGCCAGACCTTTTCATTCACATTAGGGCAAAATACCGGAATATCATCAGGTATATCCCTGTGCTCATGAACCTGTTCAAACGTCTCTTGTGCCTTTTTTGCCATATCTTCGCCATGAAACCTTTGCACAAGGATAAATGCAAGCCTTTTTTTGGCATCCTTCGGATTAAGGCCGCCTTCATCTATCTTTCTCTTCATGGCGTCTAAAGCGGCTGGTTCTAAATCCGTAAGAAGCTGATAGTATCTTATCATCAGTTTGTCATCGATAGACATCGCCTTTCCATATATATCGTCAGGTTTCTCATCGATGCCTATATAATTGCCAAGGCTCTTGCTCATCTTTTGAACCCCATCCACACCTTCTAACAGCGGCATCATTATTACCACCTGCGGCGCCTGGCCAGAGTCCCTTTGCAGCTCCCTTCCCATAAAGAGATTGAATCTCTGGTCAGTCCCGCCCAGTTCAACGTCTGCCTTAAGTACAACCGAATCATATCCTTGTATAAGTGGATATATAAATTCGTGTATGCTGATGGGCTGATGTTTGAAGAAGCGGTTTTTGAAATCTTCACGCTCAAGCATCCTGGCGACCGTCTGTCTTGAGCATAATTTTATCAGTTCTATGCTCGACATCTCCTTCATCCATTGACTATTAAAGACGATCCTTGTCTTTTCGGGGTCAAGTATCTTGCATATCTGCCTCTCATAAGTCTTTGCATTTTCAAGCACCTGATCCGGGGTTAAAGGCTTTCTGATCTCTGATCTTCCGGTAGGATCGCCAATGATACCGGTAAAATCGCCTATTAAAAATATCACTTCATGCCCAAGCCTTTGAAAATCCCTCATCTTCTGAATCAAGACGGTATGCCCAAGATGAAGGTCAGGTGCAGTCGGATCAAAGCCAGTCTTTACCTTAAGCGGAACACCTGTCGAAAGCGAATGTTTCAGTTTATCTTCCAATTCCTCCTTTAATACGATTTCCTCTGCGCCCTTAAGGAGTATCTCCATACAATCTTTTATCTTTTGTCGCATTATAATCCTTTGTCTCAAAAATAGATTCTACTTTTCATTCCTCTTGACGGCCAAATGGGGGACATGAGGGTTACCATATTATATATTTATACATTTCAACTGTAATGATACTAACATTTAATGACCCGGTCAAACATCCCTTTCTGCATTTGCCTTGTTATATGAATAGCCCCTTGATTCCATTGCCATTGCCAGGGTTTCAGAGTGTCTGAATAACCTGTGGATCAATGGCGAAATAAGGCGTATGATATTTTGGAGCCTTTCTATAAAATTGTCGGCTTCGAAATCTATCCCCTGCACTGTTTTTATCCTGATCAATCTATCGGTCTCCTCTTTTAAAACAGGCAAAAAGTGCAGGGTTAAACCCGCCATAATGGACAGTTCATGGACAGGAAATCCAATTTTCTTCAATGGTTTCAATAAGCTCTCAAGGGCTGTGGTTATTTCTGGAGGGGATGTAGTCATAGTAAAAAGAAGGCAGAATCCAATCAATATGGCCCATCTGATTGCAGCAAGCACACCTGATGACAGCCCATTCCTGAGTCTTAAAAAAAAGGCTATATCAATCTGGAAAGGCCTGCTTTCAGACCATATGTAAAAAAATAAAATTATAAAAAAAAACCAAAGAAATATACGAAAGCCTTTATACCATATCTTGAAGGGTATCCTTGATTTAAAAACCATGTAAATAAGGGGCAGGCAAAAAAATAAAAGGGCGATATTTCCCTTTAAAAAGATTAGCCATATTCCGATGACAAACAATGAAATCAGCTTCAATCGCGGGTCAAGGTTATGAATGAACGATTCACGGTATATATACTGACCCAGTGAAATATCCCTTTTCAAAAACATACTATTGTGCCTGACTTAGCCTTACTTCTCCCCAAGCGCCCAGATATTGATCTGCAAGGATCACCACACCCTTAATCCCTTTTCTTTCTCCACAAATTTTTAGGCCCCTATCAATGTCCAGATGGCTCATGATCTGATTGCTTAGAGCAGTCGCCCAGACATCGGCCAAACAGGCGTTGTCTGCCAGTATTGTAACCGCGTAGGCCCTCCCGAAATTGATTGAATGGCCTGATTTGCCCGATGAGGTACATAATCCATTTCCATTTTGGGCAGAAGGCACGCATATCTCTATCTTGTTATGGAATGGAGAGCCGGGCGCGCCGACAAGAAATCTCTGCTCCTTAACCGTTTTATAATAAATATCCCCGCCATTATTGCAAATGATTTGAGGATGGCGTTCACTCAATCTTACGCCCAGGTAATCGGCTATTGCCCCTGCTACTCCAGCCATTGGCCCTACGCCTGCCTGTGAAGAATATATAGCCATCTGTTTGATAATGTCAGGGGCTGAAGGCAATACCTTTCTGGGATAAAGGGCCGTCTGAAAGTCTTTATCGTCATTTATATATTTTTCTATTTCATGATATGCCTGTTTAAGATATCCCTTTACAAGCTGCGGATCAGCTTCTCCCTCTGTTCTTAACCACAAATCCGTATGTCTGTATAATAAATGTAAAGATGCGAAATCAAACAATTTTCTCAAGCCGTTATTTGCTTTGGTGGCAATACTCAAAGGTCAAAAATTCTATCATCCCTCTTAATTATATCCTTAACAGGATACGATAATCAATCCGCCTTCTTCCTTAAAAAAGCGGGAACATCGTAATCCTCATCATATCTATCATCGAATGACACCAATCCCAATTCTGTTGCGTTGACATCCGGACCTATCCACTTCTTTTTAATATCATTATTAAACTGTGCCTTTGGTTTTAGCAAAGAACCTCTTTGTGAAATATTGTCCCTTTTCATTCCATCCTGATATGGGATAACCTTTCTGATTGGCTTTTGTATCAAATCCTTGTCCGTCCCTGTGGCGATAACCATCACTTGTAACTCATCCTTCATGTTGGGGTCTTCAACCATACCGAATATGATAGTAGCGTCTTCATGAACCGACTCGTGAATGGTTGTGGCCGCATCATTTATCTCTTTTAACCAGATATCCTTTCCTCCAGTTACGTTCAAAAGCACCCCCGTTGCGCCGTCAATTGAGGTTTCCCCCATAAGCGGATTTGAGATTGCCATGCGCACAGCATTGACAGCCTTGTTTTCCCCTTTTGCGAAACCTGTGCCCATTAATGCAGTCCCTTTTTCAGACATTATGGTCCTCACATCTGCAAAATCTAAATTGATTCTGCCCTGATTTGTGATCAAATCAGAAATCCCTCTGACAGACTGACATAAAATCTGATCTGCCATATTAAACGCCTCTTCAAACGACATCTTTTCATTGCCCATGGTCAAAAGCCTCTGATTTGGAATCGTTACTATGGAATCAACGGCCTCCCTCAATTCACGAATGCCCTTTTCAGCATAATCCATCCTTCTTTTCCCCTCGAACATAAAAGGTTTAGTCACAAATGCAACCACTAAAGCCCCTGCTTCCTTTGCGGCCTGGGCAACTATTGGAGAAGCTCCGGTTCCCGTGCCTCCACCCATGCCAGCTGTAATGAAAACCATATCAGCTCCTTCAACAGCCTCGGCGATTTGCGGAAGATCTTCAAGCGCTGCCTGATGCCCAATTTCAGGGATTGCTCCGGCCCCAAGGCCCTTGGTCAATTTTACACCAATCTGAACCTTGACCGGCGCAGGCGAACGCTTCAGGTCTTGAACATCGGTGTTTACAACTACAAAATTTACCTTTTGCATCTTTTCACTGATCATACGGTTCACCGCATTGCTGCCTCCTCCGCCGACACCTATAACTTTTATCTTTGCGCCAAAAGCGCTGGCCTCTTCCAAATCAAATTCTAATAACGTCTTTTTCCCTGACATCGACTTACCTCCCCTTCCCTTTTAAATTTAATATTTATATTTGATATTTATAGTTTTTAAATCTTTTTAGGAATCCATCATATATTTTTGTATATAAACAATAGACAATCTTTAATGAACTAGAAATTCATTTACCATCGTCCTCACCCTGCTGGCGATCCCGTAAAAACTACTTTTATATTCCTGCCTTCTATTTAAATTCCTGTTCATGGCGCCATATAGAACCAATCCTACTCCTGTGGCATGAATCGGGCTTTTCACAATATCCTTCAACCCTCCCACACTATTCGGATAGCCAACCCTGACAGGCAGATCAAAGATCTGCTCCGCCAGTTCAACCATACCTTCCATAATTGATGCCCCCCCTGTCAAAACCACTCCGGCTGGAATCAGGTCTTCGTAGCCGCTAGAATGTATCTCTCTTGCTATTAAATCGAGGATTTCCTCTGCCCTTGGCTGGATAATCTCTGAAAGGACCTGTCTGGATATAACTCTGGGTTTTCGGCCTCCTACGCTTGGCACCTCAATGACTTCATCTTCTTCAACTAATGAAGTCATGGCACACCCGTATTCCTTTTTTATCTTCTCGGCTGAGGAGATTGGGGTTCTGATGCCGACAGCAATATCCTTAGTAAAATTGTCACCGGCAAGAGAAAGAACGCTTGTATGTCTTATGCTTCCATCAATAAATATAGCTATGTCAGTCGTCCCCCCACCTATGTCTACAACGGCTATTCCCAAGTCCTTTTCCTCCTGGGTTATAGTGGACTGGCTTGAACCCAGTTGCTCAAGCACTATATCTTTGACCTCCATACCTGCCTTATTCACGCATTTTATGATATTTTGCGCCGAGGTCACGGCATTGGTTACTATATGCACACAAACCTCCAACCTGCTTATACCAGACATCCCCAGAGGTTGTTTTATCCCGTCCTGGTTATCTATGATATATTCCTGAGGGATAACATGCAGAACCTCATGACCATTAGCAGGCAAATTCATAGCCTTTGCCGCATCGAGGGCACGATCTATATCCTCCCGGACGATCTCCTTGTTTTTCCCAGAAATTGCTATAACGCCTTTGCCGTTTATCCCCCTTATATGTCCCCCTGCTATGCCGACATATACTGAGTTTATCTCTTCCCCCGACATTAATTCAGCCTCGCGCACAGCGTATTTGATCGACTCTACGGTACTGTCTATATCGATTACTATCCCCTTTTTGAGACCTCTGGATGGCGCCACGCCCATGCCAATTATCTCTACCCCCGAGCCTGGAGAATGATCGGCTATGACAGCGGAAATCTTGGTAGTGCCGATGTCTAATCCGCAAATAATATTATCTTTTTTAACCATAAAACATCACCCCTTCTATAAAATTATGCAAGCATTAAGATTATCTTGAACTCAAACCTCAGATCACAATATTTCATAGCCTGCCAATGATCAGGCATCCTTTCTTTTAATGCCCTGAGAAGCCTTAATTTGATACTAATATCGCCAGGGCTTAAAAATATTTTCCTGCCCTCCTTGAGAAGGATAACAAGCTGTTTCTCCGAGAAAATACAAAAGTTATCAATTTCCCCCATCAACTCTGGAAACACATCCTTAATATCTTCCATTATGCTCAGCCCGATTGGCCAATAGGGCGATGGACATTTTCCGCCTTTCATGGAATTTCCCTGTTTAAAACCTGTCAAGACGGGTAATCCTAAAAAAGGTATCTCCTTATCGTCTATCTCTTCCAGTAAAATGCCGAATTCATCCAAAAAGAAGCTTTTCCCATCGTCCTCCCAGACAGCAACGGGCGTGCTTTCTTCAACCTTTATGGAAACAGACCCTGGAAACCTCCTCTCTACCTCAAGGTATCTTATCCAAGGCTGCTCTTCAGCAATATCTGCGATAGAGTCAATATCGAGGCTTAATATGTTCATCCCTTTCCTTATTCCACACCAATCCTTGATCTGCTCCATGCTTATCCTGTTGTTTCCTTCTATATTTATCTGCCTGATTTCAAGATACTCCCATTTATCCCAGACCTTTGAAAGATACCTTACTCCTGGTATCAAACCGGCTATAAAAAGCATGATCAAAAAAGGCAATATAAAAACCTTATAGCTTTTTGCCCTTTTGGGACAATGGATTCGCCTCTTTTTTCTTTTATAACCCGAGTTAAAGCGCTCGGCTCTTTCTTTAGGTCTATTGATCACAGGCTCTTTTGGCAAATACCCCTGGGAAATTCTCATATTTTTACCAGTCAACTGCGACCGCCAGAGGCGGCGGTTTTAATCCATAAATAAAATATTTAGCCGGACTATTTAAGTTTTAAATCCCAGCACAATCAAAATCCTTAACCTTTCTGTCCAGCGCCATCATCAGCACCTTTTCAGTCAAATCGGGAAATGGAATCCCCGCAGACATGGCGGCCTTGGGCAGAAGGCTTGTCTTCGTCATCCCCGGGATCGTATTAACCTCCAGGCAAAAAAGGGCGCCATCTGTTCTCAGGCGAAAATCCACACGGGAAAAATCCCTACAACCAAGCGCCAGGTGCGCGCCAATACCCAATTCTTGAACCCTTCCTGTAAGTTCACTACCTATATTTGCAGGACACTCATATTGCGTTTCACCATGCGTGTATTTTGAGTGAAAATCATAAAATCCTGACCTGGGAATGATCTCTACCACAGGAAGCGCATCTGAATCCAAAATCCCAACCGTCAACTCACGCCCCGGGATAAACTCCTCTATCAATATCCTTTCATCATACATAAAGGCATCAGAGACAGCCTGAGCCAGATCAGACTGATCTTTGACAATATGAGTCCCTATAGTAGATCCTTGAGAGCATGGCTTAACAACCAAAGGATATCCGAAGGGGCTTTCCTCCAAAGTATCCCCTTTTTCAAGTGTCTCAAAGCAGGGAGTAGGTATCTCGAAAATTTGAAAAAACCTCTTTGCAGCGGCCTTGTCAATCGCCAGGGAGCTTGCAAGAACCCCAGATCCTGTATAAGGGATGCCCATGATTTCAAGCATCCCCTGGATGGACCCATCCTCGCCATATCTTCCGTGAAGGGCAAGAAATGCCGCGTTTATCTTCTCTTCCCTTATCCGGTTACATATATTCCTGTCCACATCAATGCCTGTAACCTGCCATCCTTTGGCTGTCAAGGCTTCAATTATTGCACGGCCTGTTATAAGGGAGATTTCACGTTCCTTCGACCATCCGCCCATCAAAACACCTATCTTCAGACCTGATTTTAAATGCGGACATTCTTGTCTTATCAAGTCTTTTCCTAGTTTGCCCATATCCGTACCTCAGGTTTTAAATCAATACCAAACACCTGATAGACCTTATTCTGAACAATTTCCATAAGGCGCAGGAATTCACTGGCAGTGCCTCCGCCAAGATTTACAAAGAAATTGCCGTGTTTGCGTGACACTTCAATCTGACCGCAACGGCAACCCTTAAGGCCAGCTTCGTCTATCAACCTGCCTGCGGAATCCACTTCCGGATTGCAAAAAACGCAACCCGCTGTCTTTTGCCCTTGCGGCTGGGTTGAATGTCTTTTCTTTATCGCCGCTTTTACTGTCTCCCTGACATCAGAGCCAGGTTTGAGCCTCATTTCGGCTCCAAGAATAATCTTGTCTTCCCCGATTTGACAACCCCGGTATGAAAAACCCATGTTCTGTCTTTTCTTTTTTTCCATCATGCCTTCCTTTGTAAGGATATCAACCTCCTCAACCAGATCGCCAAGACTCCCCAAACGCGTCCCTGCATTCATCATTATCCCACCGCCCAACGTGCCAGGAATGCCGGAGATAACCTCAGCACCCTGCAAATCAGCCTTTATCGCATCCTTGACTAAAAATGAAAGCGGGCATCCACCGCCCATATAAAAGCGATTGTCTTCATATCCCCTTATCTTTTTAAACCCTCCGCTCAACTGCACAACGATCCCCTTTAAAAGCCCATCATGGATAACAAGGTTCGTCCCCTTGCCAAGCACCCTCCACCTGATACCATCATTTACTGCAATATTCAAAACCTTCTGCAATTCCCCAATGTTATCGATCGATGCAAAAAACTCTGCCATTCCGCCTATTTTGAGCGATGTCAAAGGAGCAAGCGGATAG
Organism: bacterium; assembly: GCA_016934595.1. Lineage (GTDB taxonomy): Bacteria > SZUA-182 > SZUA-182 > DTGQ01 > JAFGSM01 > JAFGSM01. The sequence continues at coordinate 8,891 of JAFGSM010000227.1, forward strand.
CTCGTGTGAAACCTTGAGCTCAAAATACCCTGCAAGGCGTTGATGCCTTTAATGCAAGACGCCATTATCATCCCTTTTGATCACACTGCCCCTTTTTGAGTTCTTCCGCAAATCTCTCCCCAACTTTCCAGATATCGCCTGCCCCAAGTGTCAAAACCATATCGCCAGGCCCTGTGATATCCTTTAAAAATCCCGGGATTTCTTCCACATCAGGTATATAATGCACATCCCTGTGCCCATGCCCCTTTAGCGCCTCGAATATCAATCCGGCATCCACACCAGGCATCGGTTTTTCTCCGGCAGGATAGATATCCGTAACCACCACAGTATCAGCATCATAAAAAGAGGTGGCAAAATCCTCAAGGAGAAACCTTGTGCGTGTATAACGATGGGGCTGGAAAACGCATATAACCCTTTTTCCCCATCCCTTTTTTGCCGCCTTTAATGTGGCCTTGATCTCTGTCGGATGATGGCCATAATCGTCCACAACCATCAAATCGCCAATCCTGGCCTTGACCTGGAACCTGCGGTCAGGGCCGTTAAAGAATTTCAGGGCCATCTGAATGACCAGGAATGGTATCTCAAGATCAATGGCCACCAGAATGGCGGCAAGGGCGTTATATATATTATGGATGCCAGGCACGCTCAGTTCCACAGGCCCCAGATCTTCGCCTTGATATACTGCATCGAACCTGGAATTCATACCTTCCGTCCATATATCCTTGGCCTGAAGATCGCATTGGGAGCGCAAACCGTAGGTAAGGCACCTCTTTGTAACCTTCGGGATCAGCTCCTGAATAATCTTTTGATCAGGGCACATGCAAATAAGGCCATAAAAAGGAACCCTTTCAACAAACTTTAGAAAGGCGTCTTTTATATTCCCGATATCCTTATAAAAATCCAGATGTTCCGCATCTATATTCGTCACAACAGCTATAGTGGGAGAAAGCCTCAGGAAAGAGCCGTCGCTTTCATCCGCCTCCGCAACCAGATATTCACCCTGTCCCAGCTTTGCAGTGCTTCCTATACTGTCCAGCCTTCCTCCTATTACTATTGTGGGATCGAGTCCTCCGCGGGCCAAAATAGAAGCCGCCATCGAAGTAGTCGTCGTCTTCCCGTGGCTTCCGGCAATCGCTATGCCATATTTTATCCTCATAAGTTCGGCAAGCATCTCCGCCCTTTTAATAACAGGTATCATGGCAGACCTCGCAGCCTTTATTTCCAAATTCTGATCAGAGACTGCAGAAGAATAGACAACCACCTGCGCGCCATTGACATTCTTTTCCGTGTGGCCGATCTGGATCGGGATGCCAAGTCCTCTGAGCCTCCTTACTATAGGGCTGTCTTTAAGATCGCTTCCTGTGACCTGATAGCCCAGATTATGCAAGACCTCCGCGATCCCGCACATGCCTATTCCGCCGATCCCAACCATATGGACCCTCTTCAATTTAGGATGCATCTTCCCCTCTTGTCCCTTTCCTTTTCCTCAAGCCATAATAATGCCTGATCGCATATCTTTCTCGCCGCATCAGGGCGTCCCATTCTCAAACTGGCCCTGCCCATCTCATTTAGACGTTCAGGGTTTTGAAACAGATATATGATCTCATCCGCCAAAGATCTCCCTTTAAGCTTTGCCTCGTCTATCAATCTTGCCGCCCCTGTCCTTGCCATCGACATGGCGTTGACCCTCTGATGATCAGCCTTTGCATAAGGATATGGGATCAGAACCGCAGGAATTCCTGAAGCTGCAAGCTCTGATACCGTTCCTGCACCGGACCTTGATATGACAATATCCGCCAAAGGGTATATCTCCATCATCCTGTCAAAAAATGGGCTTGTAAGGGCTTTAATCCCCTCCTCATCGTAAAACCTTTTGGTCCACTCAAAATCATCCTTGCCTGTCTGGTGTATTGCCTGGAAGGGGATATCCTTTTTCTTCATTATCCTGAAAGCCTCCACTGCATTTAAATTGAGCGTATGAGCGCCCCGGCTCCCTCCGCATACCATGACCGTAAAAAGATCAGGCATTAAACCCCATGCGGACCGATGCTGTCTCTTATCCGTCTGCTCCGGCACAAATCTTATCGGATTCCCCAATGCCCTTGTCTTATGTGAAGGGAAAAACCTCTTAGACTCAGGAAATGAGGTAAATATCCCGTCTACCCACCTGCCCAAAAACCTGTTTGCCTTTCCGGGCAACGAATTCTGCTCCTGTATCAAGGTAGTTATGCCCCTCGTCCTTCCTATAATGACCGCAGGAAAAGAGGCATAGGCACCGAGACCTATAATTATATCAGGCATATACACGGATATAATGCGCCAGGAGCGCACAAACGATATGGCAAACCTGTATAAATCCATGAAGGTATTGATAGATAACCCAAGTCTCATACCCTCAACAGGCAATATCCTGTATGGGATGCGCTCATTCTTCAGGATATATTCATCACCATGCCTTGATGTTATCAACATAAGACAGTCTATCTTTTTATCCTTCCTTGCCATGAATTCATTTGCCAGGGCTACCCCAGGATATATATGCCCGCCTGTCCCGCCGCCTGCCAGGATGACCCTTATCCTTCTATGAGTATTGAGAGACATTCAAAAGTATACCGACACCAAATGAGTTAAAAACCAGTGATGATCCCCCGTAACTGATAAACGGGAGGCCAATGCCTTTTGTTGGGAGCAGGCCGGTCACAACCCCCATATTGATCAAACCCTGGTAACCTATCATACATGTAATGCCTATAGACAGATACTGTCCGAAAATGTCCTTGCAATTACCCGCTATCCTCAGCCCGCGCCATGCGATGATGAAAAACAGGCATACGATCAAAGAGGCGCCTATCAGGCCAACCTCCTTGCCTATGACTGCAAATATAAAATCCGTAAACGGCTCTGGAATGCTGATGCCCTTTTGCAATGATTCGCCCAAACCAAGCCCTGTTTTTCCGCCGCTTCCTATGGCGATCTTTGAACGATTTGGTTGATATCCAATGCCTTCCGGATCATATTCGGGATTCAGATATGCGGCCAGCCTTTCTTTCCCATAAGGTTTCATACAGATCAGAATGCTCATGCAGCATAAAAAACAGACTATCAGTATTATCAAACGCTGGAGATCAATACCTGCCACAAACAACATAGATATACAGACAAACATAATAAGGGCGCCTGTGCCCAGATCCGGCTGCGCAACGACAAGCGCAAAAAGCAAAGCCAGCATTATAAAAGGGGGGGATAAGATGGATTTCGGTTCATCCGGTTGATCCTTTTTCCTGGCCAAAAGCGAGGCCATATAGAGGATAATTGCGATCTTCGCCAATTCGGATGGTTGAAAACTTAAAAAAGGGGCTATCTTGATCCATCTCCTTGCCCCCCCCCACCTGAAACCTATCTGTGGTATAAATACCAAAAGCAAAAATACAAAGCTTATAGAAAAAATAAAAGGCGAACATTTCTCCCACATAGTATAAGGGCTCTTCATAGCTACCAATAACAAAAGAATAGCCGCCAACAGGTGATAAAAATGAAGCCTCAAAAAATGGTACGGACTGCACCCGAATCTCCTGACAGCAGGAATGGCACTTGCGTTATAGACCATCACCATGCCTATTCCCATCATGATCAAGACTGTTACAAGCAGAAGCTGATCAAAACTTCTTTTGCTCGGCATCATCGATCTCCATAACAATCCGTTTAAATTTTTCACCCCTGTCGCAATAGTCTTTAAACATATCAAAGCTTGCGCACCCAGGGGAAAGAAGGACTGTATCTCCGGGTTTGGCCTTTCTGTATGCGCCTATTACCGCGGATCTGAGGTCTTCTGACTCGTTGACCTCCGTATAGTTTTTTAAAGAGTTGGCGATCTCTGCCCTCGCCTCTCCTATTAGAAACACCGCCTTTGTCTTTTCCTTTATCCATTGCGCAAGCAATCCAAAATCCCCGCCTTTATTCCTGCCTCCTGCTATAAGGATTACCGGTGTATCAATAGATTCAATGGCCTTTATCACCGCCCCTATATTTGTGCCCTTGGAATCATTGATAAATTGAATGCCGTTCAATTCCCTTACCTTTTCGAGACGATGCGGAAGCCCCTTGAAATCCTTCAGGGTTCCCATGATGACATCCTCAGAAATCCCTGATAGATAAGCAGCAAGGCATGCAGCCATCATATTATCCAGGTTATGCACACCCTTTAACCCCATCTGACGGGCAGGGCCTATATTTATCTGCTTTCCCCGGTCCTGGATTATTATATCCCCCCCCCTCAACCCTGCCCCCCTTGACACAGGTTGTTTATTGTCAAAAAAATATGTATCTGCTTTGCCTACATCCGCCATATTGCAGAGCCATGGATCCTGGGCATTAAGGATGGCATAATCCAAACGGGTCTGGGCTTTCAATATCCTGGCCTTGGCCTCCTGATATTCAGCCATGCTCGAATATCTGTCCAGATGATCCGGCGTAAGATTGAGTATGACGGCGATATGAGGAGCAAAATCCTTTACCCCTTCCAGCTGAAAGCTGCTTACCTCTATCACAAAAAATTCAAATCCCTGGTCCTGCTCAAAGGCGTTCAGTATGGGAGTGCCTATATTACCCCCGACAAACACCCCCTTCCCTGCGTTGCTGAATATCTCACCTAAAAGGGCCGTAGTTGTTGTCTTCCCGTTTGTGCCTGTTATAGCAAGGATCGGCACACTGGTAATCTGAAATGCCAGCTCTATATCGCTCAATACCGGTATCCCTTTGGCCCTGGCCTTTTCCAGCGGAGGAATGTTCATGGGTATCCCAGGGCTAACCAATATCCAATCCTTATCCAGAAATGTCCCTTCCTTATGCCCCCCAAATTCCAGTTGGACATCCACGTCTTTGATCTCTTGCAATGCATCTTCGGCCTCTTTAATCCCCCTGCGCTCTGAAATGGTAATCCTGCATCCAAGTTCTGACAAAAACCTAGCAGCGGCAATGCCAGTCCTGGCAAGGCCAACTACAAGTACATTGGTACCTTTAAAGCGATCCGCCTTTTTTTTATCCATGGTGAATGTGCCTGTCATTGATCTATTTTTCCCTTTTTATCTCAACTTCAGGGTGCTTAGACTCAACAGTGCTAAAATGATGGAGATGATCCAAAAACGCACGATGATCTTGGGCTCTGCCCACCCCTTCAGTTCAAAATGATGATGAATGGGCGCCATAGCAAAAATCCTGCGGCCGCTCATGTGAAAGCTAACAACCTGAATTATCACTGAAACGGCCTCTATAACAAAAAGCCCGCCGATCAGGATTAAAAGCAATTCGTGTTTTGTGAGAAGTGCTACAGTGCCAAGAGCGGCTCCCAAGGAGAGAGAACCGATATCCCCCATAAAGACCTGGGCAGGGTATGTATTAAACCATAGAAAACCTAATCCGGCCCCTACCATAGAACCACAAAAAACCGTAAGTTCCCCAGCACCCTTTACATTTATAATCATAAGATATTCCGCAAAATTGGCATGGCCTGTCACATAGGCAAGCCCCGCAAAGGTGGCTGCTGCTATA
>JAFGSM010000228.1 GCA_016934595.1 bacterium
AAAGATGCAAAAAACCTAATGGTGCTAACCCTTTTGCCTTTGAGGGATATCGTTGTCTTTCCTCATATGATTATCCCCCTATTTGTAGGCCGCAGTAAATCTATCAAGGCGGTTGAGAAGGCTATAAGCGCAAATAACAGCAAGCTAATTCTGGCGACCCAGAAAGACGCAAAGGTAGATGAGCCAGCCGATAAGGATATCTTTAGGATTGGCACTATTGCAGAGATTCTTCAGGTTTTAAAACTTCCTGATGGCACAATCAAGGTGCTGGTGGAGGGTACTTCAAGGGCGCAGATCATAGATTTTATAGGTGCAAATGAATATTTCGAGGTTTGCTGCCAGGAGGTCAATATAGATGTTGAAATCACTCCTCAGATCGAGGCGTTGATGAGGAATATTTTAGACCGCTTTGAGGTCTATTGCAGGATCAATATAAAGGCGCCGAGGGAGATGCTGGAGACGGCCAGAAGTATAAGCGAGCCAGGACGTTTTGCGGATATGGTTTCCACCAACATGTCCCTGAAGCTTACAGATAAACAGAGCATACTTGAGGCGATTCATCCGGAGGAGAGACTGGCAAGGCTTTCTGAAATCCTGAATGAAGAGATCGAGATCCTCAATATCGAAAGGCGCATAAGGGGCCGTATAAAAAAACAGATGGAGCGCTCACAGAAAGAATATTACCTTAACGAGCAGATGAAGGCCATACAAAAAGAACTGGGCTCTATAGATAACCGTTATGGCGAGATAAAGGAACTTGATGAAAAGATTAAACAGGCGAAGATGCCAAAGGATATAGAGGAAAAGGCCCAGAAGGAATTAAAAAGGATGGAGTTGATGCCTCCCATGTCAGCAGAGGCCACTGTTGTCAGGAATTATATAGACTGGCTGGTCTCTATTCCCTGGAGCACACGAACCCGTGATAAGCTTGATCTTCAAGAAGCAGAAGATATACTCGAAAAAGACCATTATGGACTGGATAAACCAAAGGAAAGGATACTGGAATATCTGGCTGTGCGAAGACTCGTAAAAAAGATGAAAGGCCCTATCCTTTGTTTTGTAGGACCTCCAGGGGTAGGAAAGACATCCCTCGCAAGATCGGTAGCAAGGGCCATAGGCAGAAAGTTCGTGCGCCTTTCATTGGGCGGTGTAAGGGATGAGGCTGAGATAAGAGGGCACAGAAGGACTTATATCGGTGCCCTCCCTGGCCGGATAATACAGTCTATGAAAAAGGCAAAATCCAAAAATCCTGTTATCCTTATGGATGAGGTTGACAAGATGAGCACCGATTTCCGGGGCGACCCTTCCTCGGCGTTACTTGAAGTGCTGGATCCCGAACAGAACAACAGCTTTAGCGACCATTACCTTGAGGTGGAATATGACCTCTCGGAGGTCATGTTTATCACCACTGCCAATGTCATCCACCGAATCCCTCAACCACTGCAGGATCGAATGGAGGTAATAGATCTTCCTGGTTATACGGATTATGAAAAGGTGAATATTGCCAAAAGATTCCTAGTTCCTAAACAGCTCAAGGCCCATGGACTGAAAGATGAAAATATCGAATTTTCAGACAATGCACTGAATGCTATTATTCACAGATATACCAGGGAGGCAGGTGTCAGGAACCTGGAGAGGGAGATAGCCTCAGTGTGCCGTAAGGTGGCAAGACGAGTGGTTAAGGAAGGCATGAAGGCAAAGATAAATATCACATCCCAGTGTCTGGCAAAATATCTGGGTGTGCCCAAATACAGAGAAAAAAAATCTGAGCAGAAGGATGAGGTGGGAATAGCCACTGGCCTGGCATGGACAGAGGCAGGAGGGGATATCCTGGTAGTTGAGGCAACAATAATGGAGGGTAAACCCAAACTTACACTGACAGGCAAGCTTGGGGATGTAATGCAGGAATCAGCTCAAGCTGCATTGAGTTATTTGCGAAGCCGTGGCAAGGAGATGGGTCTTTCCAAGGATTTTTTCCAAAACAAGGAGATACACGTTCATGTCCCGGAAGGGGCTATTCCTAAAGATGGCCCATCTGCAGGTATTACCATAGCTACAGCGATGGCCTCTTTGGTTACAAAAAAGGCAGTCAGAGGGGATCTTGCAATGACCGGCGAGATCACCCTTAGAGGCAAGGTGCTGCCTATCGGGGGTCTGAAAGAGAAGATACTGGCTGCTCACCGGGCTGAGATTACAACCATAATTATACCCAAGGAAAATGAGAAGGACCTCAAGGAGATCCCCAAGACGATCCTTAAAAGCATACATTTTATTTTGGTTGAACATATGGATCAGGTCTTGAAAGAGGCATTGATAGATTATGACAAGATAATCCCGTTTACAGAAGAAAATCAGCTCGGCAACGATAAAACGGTTGAATCTTCTTCCGCCCCCATGGAACAATTAATCGCTCATTAAACATCGTGCTTGTAATGATTTTTCTGAAACTCCTTTTGCTTGGATTTCTCAATCGGCACCTTTTTTCAACATATGATCGCTTACAAATCCTAGAAATGACAAGGAATATCCCTTAACAAATTCAATATGTCTAGCCCTATAATTGCCATTGTCGGAAGACCAAATGTCGGAAAGTCCACGCTATTTAACCGTTTGATCAGGCGGAGGAAGGCGATCGTGGATGATGAGCCAGGCGTGACACGGGATAGAAATTATGGCACATGCGACTGGGATGGGCGAAGATTTATATTGATAGATACAGGGGGGCTGGATATTGGGACTGATGTATCCATTCATATGCAGGTACATAATCAGGCCCTCATAGCGATAGAGGAGGCTGACCTCATAATATTTCTTATGGATGGAAAGGATGGTTTATTGCCAGAAGATAAAGAGATATATCTTGCATTGAAAAGAAGTAAAAAGCCCGTCGTGTGCGTAATAAACAAGGTTGACAATAACCGGATAGCCTCCAGCCTTTCTGATTTTTATAGCATTGGCGAAGATTCTTTTTTCCCTATCTCTGCTTCTCATGGTACAGGTATAGACGACATGATGGGACGTGTGATGGATGCCTTGCCTGCAAGAGGGACAACGGAAGACAAAACAGAAATTACCAGGCTCGCTATAATCGGCAGGACAAATGTAGGAAAGTCATCTCTTTTAAACAGCATATTACGAAAAGAAAGGTCATTGGTCAGCGAAGAGCCTGGCACAACCCGTGACTGTATCGACACGCCTTTTAATTATAATCACCGGTCATATCTCATCATAGATACCGCTGGTATCCGGCGCCGCAAAAAGGTCAAGGCTATGCTGGAGAGGATCACGATTATTAAGACCATAAAGAGCATAGAGAACTGTCATGTTGCACTTTTCCTTATAGATGCGGTTGATGGCATCACAGAACAGGATGTCAGGATTGCAGGTTTTGCACATGAGGCAGGAAAGGCGGTCATTGTTGTTGTCAACAAATGGGATGCCGTGGCTAAAGACGACAAGGCTATGAAAAGGCATGAAGAGGAGTTTCGTTTTCGTTTGAAATATCTGAGCTACGCTCCCATGATCTTTGTATCCGCCATCACAGGGCAAAGGATATATAAGATATTTCCACTGGTTGAAAGGGTCATGGAGCAATACAGGATGAGGGTCACGACAGGCAAGCTGAATAGAATCATAAATGCCTCAATTGAGCATTTTCCCCCTCCGCTCCATAAAGGCAGAAAGATCAAGATATACTATCAAACCCAGGTCGCAGTTCAGCCCCCGACCTTCGCCTTTTTTGTAAATATCCCTGACGGGATTCACTTCTCATACAGGAGATATCTTCAAAACCAGATCAGGGAGAAACTGGGTCTTGATTCCACACCTTTGCGCCTTGTCTTCAGACACAAGGGAGAATGATGATAGCCCGTACCATCAGATTATCTGTCAGTTATGACGGGTCAAATTATGCAGGCTGGCAGGTGCAGCCAAAGCAAAGGACAATTCAGGGGGTGTTGGAAGACTCCCTGAAGTTTATCTTAAATGAGACATGCCGGCTTATAGGCGCAGGACGCACAGATGCCGGAGTCCATGCACTGTGTCAGGTAGCCCATTTTAAAACCAATTCGAAGATACCCACAGACAATATAAAGATGGCATTAAACAGCATCCTTCCAAAGGATATAGCCGTTATCGATACGTTTGAAACCCTTTCAGAGTTTCATGCCCGCAAGAACGCCCTGTCAAAAAAATATATATACCGGATCCACAGGGGGAAGACAAGAGACCCCTTCCTGTGGCCGTACACATGGCATTTTACAGATGATTTAGACCTTGACAATATAAGGGCGTGCATGTCTATCCTTCGCGGAGAGCATGATTTTTCTTCATTTAGTGTCCTTGACAGGGACACCATCAACGGGACAAGAAAACTCATAAAGCTGGAGCTTATTGAAGAGAATGATATTCTTACCTTCGAATTTGTGGGCAATGGATTTCTGAGAAAACAGATCCGGCGCATTGTTGGTACTCTGATAAGGGCTGGCAGGGGTTGTTATACACCAGAGCAGATAAGCCAGATACTTTTATCCAGGGATCCGACCCAGGCAGGCCCTACTGCCCCGCCTAAAGGGTTATTTCTTGTGAAGGTCAATTATCTGCCATCGGACAATGAGGATTTCATATTTAATAATATTTCATGTGGCCATATATGAGAACTTTACAGTATCGCATATAAATAATAAGATGATTATAATGATATGAGATATAGGGAAAATGATCCAAACCCTGTCGGTAATCATAATTATACAAGGGTCTTCCTGTTCCTTTTTGCTTTTCTCGCATTAATTTTACACCCTGTTTTATACCCATGGGGATTCATAAGGAATTCTTTCGCCCTTGACGCTGAAGAGCCTGAAGATTATATGAAGCAAGGTTTGATGTCTTTTTATCATGGCAATTTTTCAAAGGCCATCCAAAACTATTCAAAGGCGGCGGTTTTATATGATGGAGCAGGGTCGTCAAAAGATATGTGCAATGCTTTGATTCAGGGGGCCAGGTCATATCAGTATATAGGGCAATACAAGAAATCATTGGAGATTCTGGATAAGGCGCTTTGTTTGTCTGAAAAGACAGGGGATGTCTCACAGATCGCCCTTATTTTTGGAAGTATGGGAAATGCATCTCTATATACAGGCGATGTAGACAAGGCTGATGCCTTTTTGAAAAGGGGGCTTTCAATAGCAGAGATGGAAAAGGATTATCAAACAGCCGCCTTCATCCTTAACAATATAGGGAATATGTATCAATTCAAAGGATTATTCACTTATGCCATCACATCCTATAAGAATGGGATTGACTATGCCGGACAGGCCGGCAACCGGCAGATGATTGGTCATCTTTTAACTAATCTGGCACTGGCATTTATTAAAGATGGAAGATACAATGAGGCCAGGAAAGCCATAGAAGAAGCGACCGATAAATATCCTGAAGATGAAACGCTAATGAATCTTAGATTTACAAAGGGGGATGAAAATACCCTTATTTGTCATTCCGGCGAAAGCCGGAATCCAGGATTTACAGATGAAAATGGTGCTATATTCTGTAATTCCATGTACGACAAGGCTTCCTGGCTGATCAATATTGCTCAGGTTTGTTGCGGGATAAGCAAATACCTCCCCGAAGACTCGCACCGGTTAAAGACACAGTCATACAAGGCCCTTTGTAATGCTGCAAGGATTGCAGAGCATATCAAAGACCATCGTTTGGCTTCATATGCGCTGGGATATCTTGGACGTATATATGAAGACGATGGACGTCTTGAAGAAGCCCTTCATCTTACACGTATGGCTTTATTTGAGGCACAGCAGACAGACGCCTCGGAATCTCTGTGCCTCTGGGAATGGCAGACAGGCAGATTATTTAAGGCGCAGGGGAAAACTCAGGATGCCATCCTGTCTTACAGAAATGCTGTGGATACCTTACAGTCGGTTCGTAACGGGGTTTTCGCAGGCTGCCCTGTATGCGCAGGCCATTCCTTCCATGAGACCATCGAACCTTTGTATTTTGAACTGGCTGACCTGCTGCTTCAACATGCCTCATGTATAGAAGGGAGTAAAGAATCAGGATTATATCTCGCTGAGGCACAGGAAACCATCGAACTTCTAAAGACAGCAGAATTGAGGGATTATTTTCAGGATCCATGTCTTGGCTATTATCAATCAAAAACCATATCTATCGCCTCCATCGATAGGGATGCTGCTGTCGTTTATATCATTCCCTTTCCAGAACGTCTAGAATTATTGCTCGGCCTGCCAGAAGGGATGAAAAGATTCACATCCCGTGTTGGCAGGGATGAATTGACAAAAGAGGCCTGCCTGTTTCGCTCAAGGCTTGAAAAACGCACAACAAGGGAATACCTTGAACAAGCGCAGAGGCTTTATGATTGGCTGATACGCCCTTTTGAGGGGGAGATATTTTCAGAAAGGATTCGAACCTTGATATTTGTTCCGGATGGGGCTATGCGCAATATTCCCATGTCGGCCCTTCATGACGGCAAGGAATTTCTGATCAGTAAATGCGCTATAGCAAATACCTTGGGCCTGAATCTTACGGATCCCTCGCCAATAAAAAGGGAAGCGGTTTGTGTTTTATTGGCCGGAATAACCGAACCTGTTCAGGGATTCCCTGCACTTGAGGGCGTTGGTCCGGAGATTCAGTCAATCAATGAGATATATGATGGCAAAATATTACTGAATCATGACCTTGTCATTGCAAATATCAAAAGGGAGTTGGATCGTTTGCCCTATAATATTGTGCATATTGCATCTCATGGGGAGTTCAGCGGAGACGCAAGCAAGACATATATACTGGCCTGGGATGGCATGATAACCATGGATCATCTGGACCATTTTATGCGCTTAAGCCAGTTTCGTCAAAAACCTGTCGAGTTATTGACCCTTAGCGCCTGCCAGACTGCCGCTGGGGATAAGATGGCAGCCCTTGGGCTTGCAGGATTGGCCATTAAGGCAGGCGCAAGAAGCGCAGTGGCCACGCTATGGCACATAAACGACAAGGCATGTTCTGATCTGATTATTGAATTCTATAAACAACTGCGCGATCCTTCGGTTTCAAAGGCCAAAGCCCTGCGGACCTCCCAGTTGAAATTGCTGGAAGATGAAAGATATGATCATCCCTGTTACTGGTCGCCATTTATTTTGATAGGCAACTGGTTATAGGATTGAACATTTAATCGCCGGTTTTCATGCCTCGTTTTAACAGACAGGGCACGGGGGCTAAGAGGCATATATTTTGTGGGGGCATCCGATATGAGAGTTATAGCAGAGACGGCTCAGTTACAATCCGCATACTGGCTGGAAGTCATCAGGCAGATCGAACTTATGATGAGGCAGTCGCACACAAAGATGACCATTCATGAATCAAAGAGGTGGGAATATCCCTGGACGTGGAAGGTCTTGCAGGATCTTATGCCTGTCACAGACAGGCACCCCAAAGTGTTGGATATCGGAACCAGGAAAAGCCCTTTCCCTTGGTGGTTATTAATGCATGGATACGACGTCATCCTGTCCGAGGTCTTTTCACTCTACGCCCTGAAATTTTGGATTCGCTGGATGCGGGCGGAGAGGAACCTTAGAGTTAAAGCCTCAAAAAGGTTTATGGATGCTAGAAAGCTTGCTATACCTGATGAATCCATCGATGTTTATCTTTCCAATTCCGTGATTGAGCATATCCGGGGAAAGGAGCAGGTTCTTAAAGAGGCATATCGGGTCCTTCGCCCGAACGGTCTGATGATATTGACCTTTGATATCGTTGAGCCCGCAATGGGAATGGAGTCGCCTGCCGGATATGAGTCCCTCAGCATGAAGGGTTTCGACGACTTGATATGGAATTCCAATCTCTTTGTTCCAGCGAGGCATAAAGACGAATGGAACACAGAAGCCATCCCTGATTTTCTCAGATGGATGAGGGAACATAAGGCAAATTACGTTGTTGGAGGGGCTGCTTTTTTCAAAAAACATTGATATGTCCTGAAAATTTGGATTGCCTGTTATCCCCTTAAATATATTAATGGTTATCTGCTTTATTCACCATTGAGAAGGGGCATATGCCTTTCGGTTTAGGGTCCCTTCGTAACAGCCTGTAAGGCTTGCTCCACAGGAGCTTCGCCTACAGGCTGTAACTCGTGCACATGCACCTCAAGGCATACACCCCTTCTTTCTAAAAAAGCTGGCCGAACTAAATAGTCATTAATATATTTGAATATATTTGAATATTTCTAATTATCGCCCTTCGGGCGGACTTTATTGAACCTGGCTGAAGACCTGCATAGAAAAAAAGAAAGGCATTTGGTCGAACTCATGAAATCTCCTGCAAAACCGATGCGATCGTCTTTTGCTGCGATCCTTGTGACCGGTTTTTTTGTCAGCTTATGTATCATAGGGTTGCGTAATACGGGATATCTGGA
>JAFGSM010000229.1 GCA_016934595.1 bacterium
AATTAAAAAATATTAACAAAAAGAATAAAATAAAAGATTTGATATTAAATTATAATGTAAATGTGTTGGAAATTTCCTCCGAAGCAATTGAATTGGCAAATAAATATATCAAAACTGGCGCTATACCAAAGTCAGAACCTGAAGATGCGTATCATATCGCAATAGCAACAGTTAATAATATTGAGACATTAGCTTCATGGAATTTTAAACACATAGTAAGCATAAATCCCATAAGAAAAATCCATGAAGTAAATAAAAAATTCAATTATCCATTAATTGAAATTGGATCATTAGAATTGTTTGGAGGCTCTAGGTATGGAAACTTATAAAAATGACTATATTAAAGAAGAAGATGAAACTCTATGGGAACTTCATGAAATAAGGAATAAATTGTATAAAAAATTGAAATCTAAACCAGTAGCTCAGATAAATGAAGATGCAATGAAAAAATTTCAGATATGGAAAAAAGACAAAAGTAACTCTCCTCAAAATGCTTCAGTATTCTTCAATAACCAAATCAAAGGGCTGCTAACCTGATTATTGCTAATTTTATATTAGAATTTTTGAATATTCATCTCATGCTCGTAACAAAAAATAGTATCTGATGTACATATCCTCTTTCTCATGAGCGCCTTCATCTGGTATCCAATATGCAATTTATATCCTGTTGCCAGTATAGATGGTTTGTGCAGGGCAGTTTTCGCAGTAAGCCTCTATGAGGCCATGAAAAGGCATTGTGACTGCAATCATCTCAAATCAGTATTCTGGGAAAGGGATTATCAATGAGAACATATCTACGGGAAAAAATGACCCTTTTAAGCATCGTCCTTTTTCTGTTTGTTATTGTATTACAAGGCTGTATAAATAATGATCACAATGAAACCATCAGCAGCCAACCTGAACAGGTATCCGGATTTGTGTCAGCAGGAAGAGGGTTTGGAAACCTGAATGGGTATGCCGGCACATATGGTAACTATGGCGCCTCTAATTTTGACCAATATCAGGCGACTTTAGATGAAAAAGAGTCTTCAGTCACACCCGATGGCACTCCCCGTGAGATCGAAGAGGCGGATATCGTTAAGGTGGACGATTCAGCGCCCTTTCTCTATATCCTCAATGAATACCGTGGCCTCTTGATATGCAATATATCGGAGCCCGACGTCCCCCTTTTGACAGGGAGAATTTCCATAACTGGCACACCCGAGGAGATGTATATCCGGGATAACCTGGCCTGCATTATTGTTACCCAGTCTGAATCCTTTTTTTATGCACGAGGAATCGTGGACCAGGCCTATGTTCCGGAAGAACCGACCAGCCGTGTCGTGATCGTGGATATAACCGATAAGGCTCACCCTTTAATCCTAGGATCGCATAACCTGGAGGGTGAGGTCACCGATTCCCGAATCGTCGGAAGCATACTCTATGTTGTCTCAACCGAGCGTCCCCTTTACTGGATATATGCCGTTGATGAAACAACAGAAAATGGCGATCCGTCTGAGGAGGGGATTGACACCACAGGCGTCTATGTGGCATCCCTAGATCTTTCTGATCCTGAGGAGATCGGCATCGTGGACAGGGAGGACTTCTGCGGAACAGCAAACTTCATCCATGTATCAGAGGATGCGATTTTCGTAGGATCAGAGGATGTATACGAAACAGATGACCGGACAACTGTAACATATGTGGATATTGGCGATCCTGCCGGCAGTATCACAAGACGGGGCTCCATTACCCTTCCTGGGAGCATCATGGATGAATTCAAGATGGACTACTTCGAAGGCACCTTCCGGATATGCACTTATGAGTGGATGGATGGGGGCATTAGCAATCTTTTCATTGTCGATACCAGCGATCCGGATAACCTTCAACAGATAGGAAGTGTAGAGCTTGGGAGGGGTGAACAGCTCTTTGCAACAAGATTCGATGGGACACGTGCATACATGGTCACCTATGAGCAGAAGGACCCCCTCTGGGTAATAGACTTGAGCAATCCTGCAAATCCTGCAATCAAGGGAGAGCTTATTGTGCCTGGCTGGTCGACACATATAGAGCCAAGGGGTGACCGTCTCATAGCCCTCGGTGTGGATGATACCGAAGGCTGGCGTGTTTCTGTATCCATCTTCGATGTTATGGATGCAAATGTGCCCCAGCTTATAGAGCGTATTTCATTCGGAGATCAAAACGGCTGGAGCACCTCTGTGGCTTATGAGGACATCCATGCATTCACGATACTGGATGATGAGGAATTCATCAATGATAATCCAGGGCTTATCCTGCTTCCTTATACCACTTACGGGTATCTTGAAACGGATTACAGTTCCCAGGACCGCCTTCAGCTAATCGATTATACTTCTGATGATTTAACAGCGCGCGGATGGGTGAGCCAGAAGGGGAGCGTACTGCGCAGCCGCGGTTTTGCGGGCCGTCTTTTTTCCGTCTCTTCAAATGAGCTCCAGGTCATCGATGCCTCCGACAGGGACAACCCTTCGGTTACAGCATCCCTGCCCCTCGCATGCAATATAGTGGACCTCGTACCACTTCAGAATGGGTACGGGGTTCAGGTCATAACAGAGGATTACTGTATATATACAATGAGGGCCGTTTCTCTTGCGACTCCCAACGATGGACAGGGTATAAGCGAACTTTCCATTGATACCACGGGTTATCCCATGATCGTGGGAAACGGGAACCTGGTGTACATCATGGGAAATGCCACCAAATCTTATGATGCAACCCGTATCTGGATTTACGATTTCAGTGATGCTGCAAACCCTCGCCTCCGTGGTTCTCTCGATGTTCCAGGAAACTACAGCAACTTAAAACCCCTGGATGGAGGGAGGGCCTATTATCCATTATCCGGATATCAGGAGATTATCCAATTGAGGGATGATGTCCTGGTATTCAATCATGCGAACATATACTACTACCCTGTTTCTCCCTATGGATCATACGATACCGACAGCATATATATCGATGGCAATGAATCCTTAACAGTTGCAGATTATTTCTGCGAATTCATTATCGTTGACCTATCCGATCCTGATAATCCCTTTATTGCGGCAAATATCCCTGTCAAGGACGGCAACCCTCAGTCACTACTGGTTCAGGGCAATACCCTGTGCTTCACATACAGCCTTGATACCAGTGTGGATAATTATGGCCGGCCCCAGATCAGATATTATCTCGGAAGGATCGATCTGTCCGATCCGGTCAATCCGTTAGAGAGCGATCCAGTAAATATTCCAGGGATCTGCATTGGTTTTGACGAATCAGGAGATGTCGTCTATACGGTCAATAACGAATGGACCAATAATGATTCCTATGTTCAGGATTATTCCTTTAATTCTGTGAGGATCGAGGGTGCGGATGCCATACTTGCCGGCCGCATTGAGCTTCCGTATTACTGGTGCAAAGCCGTTATAGAGGGAGAGAGTGCATATCTTTCAGGGACAAAATATTCCGGCTTCTATTCCTATTTTTATGGAGGATCGAGCTCATTGACGGTCATTGACCTAACCGATCCAGGTTATTTGATCTCATACGAGCACGATTTGGCAACCAACAGCTATATGGATCTCATGGGAGTAAAAAGTGGAATAGCCTTCCTCTGCTCGTACGGATGGGCAGGATGCTATGACCTTACAGTTCCCTCACGCTTTATACTGACGGAATCTCAGACGCGGAGCTGCTGGACAAACAACATATCCTTCTCTGAAGACAAGGCTTACATCCCTATGGGTTACCACGATCTTTGGGTAAAGGACCTATGCCCCCCTTGATGGAGATAGACAGTGCAAGTGAACTTAAGTCTCAATATCCCATCTCTTATGCTGATGCCTTTTGTGTCGTCACTGTCCAAAAATACAAAGCAAAAGTAATCACAGGTGATCCTGAATTTAAGGCAGTTGAAAAAACCATACCAGTCGTATGGACCTTTACTTTCCCTGAATGATTCTTTAGAATTTTTTTTCAGATCATCGCCAGGATATTAGATCAGCAATTCATTTTGGCCAACTATTATACAATATAGATATTATGAATATTCTCTGTTAAAAAATGTCATAATGAGAATTAATAACTTTAGGTTTAACGTATTGACAATCAACCCCCCTATGATTAAACTTACACTCCATGGAAAAAACTCTAAGAAAACTTCTTATCGAAGCAACAGGCATTGATGACATTGTAATCGAGATCCCCAAGGATGAAGTGTTTGGAGATCTGTCTACTCCGGTGGCTATGGGCCTTGCAAGGATTCAGAAAAGGCCACCTCGCGAAATAGCAGGGGATATCATCAATGCGGTGAAAAAACTGGCATCCTCTCATGAAGGAGCCGGGATATTTGAGAAAACCAACATAGCAGGACCAGGATATATCAATTTTACCTTTGCGGATTCCTTTATCCATGAGCAGTTAAAGCGTCTTATCCTGAAAAAGGACGGTTTCCTTGTCGAGGATATTGGCAAGGGGAAAAGGATACAGATCGAGTTCGTGAGCGCAAATCCCACGGGCCCGCTTCATCTTGGCCATGGTCGCGGTGCAGCCATCGGGGGCGCCCTGGCTAACCTCCTAAAGGAGGCTGGATATAGCGTTGAGCGGGAATATTACATAAATGATGCAGGAAGACAGGTGAAACTCTTGGGAATGTCGGTATTCTCACGGTGCATGCAGTTGTTGGGCAAGGAGTATCCTTTCCCTGAGGACGGCTACCACGGGGAGTACGTAGAAGATCTCGCAAGGGAATACCTTGAGGTCAATAAAGGGCAGATTCAGGGTAAGGCATTTGAAGAGGCATCGGATGCGGTCATCCATTTTTCATACAAAAAGATGCTCGATGTTATAAGGAGGGATCTTGCCGATTTTGGCATATTCTTTGAAACCTGGCAAAGCGAGCGCGAGATGTATGAAAAAGGCGAGGTGACCAATGCCCTGCACGACCTGCAGGGACGAGGATATATCTATGAGGAGGGGGGCGCGGAATGGTTCAGATCGACCCTCTTCGGAGACGACAAGGACAGGGTCGTTCTCAAAAACGACGGAGACTACACATACTTTGCGCCGGACATCGCCTACCACAGGAAGAAGATACAAAAGGGATTCGACGAGATCATAGATATATGGGGTGCAGACCACCACGGCTATATACCGAGAATAAGGGCTGTCATTCGTGCGTTGGGCTATCCGGATGACCATCTTGCCATACTCATCGTCCAGATGGTGACGCTCCTGAGAGGCGGCAAACCTGTGCAGATGTCCAAACGGGCGGGTGAATTTATAACTCTGCGGGAGGTTATGGACGAGATAGGAGCGGATACCACCAAGTTCCTCTTTCTGACCCGAAGACCGGACAGCCAACTGGAGATAGACATCGAAGTTGCCAAGGCCCAGTCCCAGGAAAACCCCGTCTATTATGTTCAGTATGTGCACGCACGGATAAGCAGCATTTTTAAAAAGGCCCGTGAGGAATCAGGGATCATAATAGAGGATATGATAAAGGACTTCGATGGCGCTCTGTACAATGAAGAGGAACGGCGCATCATCAAGAAACTCCTGCTCTATCCGATGATGTTCAGGAATGCCGTCCTGACACATGAACCTCACCGAATTACATTTTATCTTCAGGAACTCGCAGGCATCTTTCACCCCTATTATCAGAAATGCAGGGTCATCTCGGATGACATGGCGCTGACGAAGGCCCGCCTTGCGCTCTGCGAGGCAATACGGATTGTCATACGGCATGGTTTGAAGATACTCGGTGTGAATGCGCCCGATAAGATGTAATCAATCATGATGGCCTCGTAAAAAGTCGATTTTGCCTTATTTTGTCATTCCGTGCTTTTAAACGGAATCCAGTGTTTTCAAGTAGTTCTGAACTCCGGCTTTAGCCGGAGTGACAGGTTTGGCAGCTTTTTGCGAGACCATCAATCCTTAATCGACGATATTATAGCTTGAGAATGTCCTGGACCTCAATCTCCCATCCCATATGGCGCCAGTGCCAGGCAAGTGTGCTATCTTTTCTGAAGGCGGGGGTGCATAGAGAATGCGCGCCTGCTCGTTCCATTCCATCTCGTGAAATCCGACCGGTTTGTCACCCCGCGCGAGCCGGAACCTGGGATCTGAGAGATTGAGATAAAATGCATAGACAGCGCTTGGCGCGATCATCTTGATATCATCTGCCTGGTAATGCCAGGATGGCTGCGACTGATTCAAAATACGGAGGGGCTCGGCTGAGGATTTGAACCTTTGGCTCAACTCGAGGGTGAATGTATCATGTCCTGCAGGATCGACAATTGCAAGTGGCCTCTCTGTGGTATTTACTATCTTGACATTCACGATAAAGGGAAGATCCTCTTCCTCCTGTCTCCTTTCGGGTATCTTGATGTCCATCCCCATCTCCGCATACCTGTAATCCTTCAGCACTGCAATCCCGTTCGATTTGCCGATGGCAACCTCCATCTCCAGGGGTATCATAACCCCCTCAAACCGCTTGCCGGTTTCAATTTCAAGTGCCTTTCCCTGCTGCATGAAATATTTTTCGATGCCATAACGGACATCGATTGTACTGTGGTCCTGGCTGGTCAGATCGCTTATGAAGTATTCCCGTTCAATTAATCCCCGAATGAAGAGACCCTGTTCGGGTTTCTTGAGGCTGAGATGCAAAGGCTGAATAATGCTCCTCCTGTCAGTTGTGAATGCAAGATATACCCTGGAATGGCGTTTCTGCATCTCCTCACGATCCTGTTCCGGTACCATGTCAATCGGGATGGAGGATATCTCATATTGTAACTGCACATAATCACCGCGGAACATATCACGGGGATCAACGGGCTCGGTTCGTATATATACCGTATTTCCTGTGGCGAGAACCGCCTCGCGCTGCAGGCACATGGAGGCTAGTGCAATTAACTGAACGAGCACGGCGCCTATGATGAGCATATTTTTACCCGTTTTCATGTCTGCTCCTTAGGTTTTTTTACCTTCGCTGTTTTCAGCGCAATAAAAAGGATAAAGGCGCCCCCCAAAGCAAAAGCAGCGGACTGCACCAGGAGATTTGAGGATATGTCAGCAAAACGGGCGAGCACCACGAATAGGAAGATTATACACCCAAGGAATGATGTGCCAATCCTTCCCTCCCTGGTCCCTGATATTATCAGAACAAGACCGTGTGCAAGCATCAGGAGATTGAAGGCAAGAAAGGCGGCCATCATAAGATGCTCTAATGTTTTCTGGTCAGTGAGACTGCCTGAAATAAGCCAAACGAAAAGGGTGACAATGAAGGTAACCGGCACAAGGGCCGTGTGCCATGATGCGAGATTCCTGAGTTTTTCCAGCATTCCTGGGAAAAGGATACACCAGAAACTCCACAGAAGAAGTGCAAAAACAATGATTGCCCACGTCAGTATGGAATGAAATGGATATCCAGAGGCAGAGGGGGGTATGGGTTGGCGCATGACCTCCTTAAGCGCTTCCCTGAAGGAGAGAAAGGCGAGGACTCCGAAATATAAGACATAACCAGGCACCTCGAAAGGCAGTGCGCAGTCCGTGCGAAATGATCTGCGGATAAGGATGCCACAGGCAATATAGAGGCTTCCCAGCCCTATGAGTGCAACGGCTATATTATTGTCAGGATGCAGATGCAGCAGGTGCATGAGTGTAACCACGATTGTCGTCACTGAGGCTATGGCTGCCGGAAACCAGTGCCTTTTGCGCAGTGCAAAAAGCCCTGTGACTGCAGCAATGAGCAGGATTGCCCAATATTGCCTGGTTCTAAAGGATACTTCCATTCCCTGCCATACTATGGCGAGTACTCCGAAAAGGATCATTTGGGGTGTAGATTGCAGTACATAGGCCATGAGCAGCGCGCCAAGGGACCATAGGAAAACCCCGTTTGGCGCATGTTCAACTATGTGGTAGACCTGAGTGATGAGCATTATGCCTGCGCCGAAGAGAAAGGTGCCAAGGAGATGTAAAAATTCTGTTATTGCCTTGCGCTCAGGGATGCGGCCATACCAGAGGGCGGCGGCATGAGCCCCGATAAATGATGAGTAGATGACGAGGAGCTTGAGCCACTTCGGCATGTACTGCCAGTTGAAAGCAAAAAAGCTAATCACAGCCAGGCCGAAGAGCAACGCGCTGAAGGCAATAAGGATACGGACAAGGAGGCTTGACTTTTGCTGAAACTGTGGGCGCTGCATCAGGATACGATCCGCCTGCGCTCTGTCGATGATCCCCTGGGTCGCCCACTGCTGGAGCTTGCCCACCAGCCAGTTCCAGTGCTGTTGTTCCTTCACGCCGATTACCTTCACCTCTTTCATTTATTCATGCCCAGATGCTTAATATTCATTCATTATTAGAAAATGTGTCTTCTAATGTATTTAGTAGTTGAACAAATCCTTTATTTGTTATATTCTTATCATGATTTTTCAACCTTGTAAAGCATCCCTTTTGGCATATTTGAGCTGCTTTTTTTAAAAATTTATAAAATGGATTAATATCCAGAAAAGAGGGGATGAAAATGAAGCTTAGCGCAAGAAATGTATTAAAAGGAAAGGTGAAAAAAATTTTTACGGGGGCTGTGAATTCCGAGATCCTTGTAGAATTGCCAGGCGGGGCAGAGATTACTTCCATCATCACAAAACAATCGGCAGAAAATCTTAAACTTAAGGAAGGCAAGGATGTTTATGCGATTATAAAGGCCTCCAATGTGATAATTGGCATTGAGTGATAATTATTCAGGGAGGAAATATCTCTCCTCCCTGAATCCTCCCACAACAACACTTCAAGGAAGTGTGTCTTTGAAATCGTCCAAATTTACAATAGATATGGCGACCAAATTAATTGCTTGTTCAGTAAAGAACCAAGGGGATTAATTAAATATGATAATTGTTGATTGAAATATCCCCCTCCGTATTGGCTGAAATATCCTGTAGATGTATATGGAAGTGTAAGATAATTTGTATAGAAGTTATTACCGATAAGGCTGTTACCCAAATAGTTGCCAAAAGATAGCTCCAGAGGATTATAACCTGCCGTCCACCCGCTGGTAAAATAATTTCCAGCGGATGTCCTTGATGGATAAGGATTAGGATAGTTGCCGAATAAAGCTCTTTGCGAATAAGGGGTTATGGATGATTGGTTGTAATAGGGAAAAGATCCTCCTCCAGGCAACAGGTACAAGGGATGTCACTGGGGATGAAATAATGTACCAAAAAAAGGGATGAAAAGTGTACCACCGCTGAGAGAAAAAAGGGACGATTTCTCCGATA
>JAFGSM010000230.1 GCA_016934595.1 bacterium
ATCATTAGAAAAAGAGGCAGGTTTCCAGGAAAATCTTAAGATCAAAGAAAAGCAATTCAATGAACTAAAAGTTCAACTGCAGGAAAAAGAAGCCAATTTTTCAGACCAGCACCAGGATGTCCTGCGTTTGAAAAAGGCTATCGCTTTAATGGAAAAAGATATCGATGATATGAAAAAAAGCCCCGTCATCACCGGATACGATGAGAGACCGGATAACCCTGCCTATATAAATATCGCCACTCAGATCGCCACAATAGAAATGGAAATCGAGTCCCTTAAAAGAAACGAAATTGCGCTCAAGATTAAACATGCCGAATATCAGAAGAGGCTTGAGCTTGCACCACAAATCGAGCTTGAATATAAGATGCTTGCCCGGGATTATGAAAATGCGCAGACACGCTATAGAGAGACCATGTATAAATTGATGGAAGCAAAGGCTGCAGAGGCTCTGGAAAAAAAACAGATCGCTGAAAAATTTACGATCATCGATCCAGGCATCTATCCGGAAGAGCCCTATAAACCAAACAGACCAGCCATTTTGGTGATAGGATTTTTTCTGGCGCTTGGGATCGGGATCGGTTTTGCATCCATAAAAGAATACACTGATCAATCCGTTCGCTCTGAGGCCGTTTTGATGAGGATCACCGGCAAACCTGTTTTAACGACTGTCCCGTATATTGAAAACAGCGCGGACTTAAGTATGAGACGGATAAAATATGCCATAGTGACATCAGTCATATTGTCCGCTGTTGCTTTGGCTGCTCTGATTACCCATTTTTTTATTATCCGTCTTGATATTTTATGGATAAAGATTATCAGGTATGCAACCCTTTTATGGACCTACCTGCCCCGAAAAATATGATAAAATACCATCAAACAAGAATAATTTCAGTGCCCAGAGGTGTGCTAAAGGAAAACCGGTTGATCGCGCTCTTTGATGAACTGCCACAAGCCGATCAATATAAAATATTGAAAACTCAAGTTCTTCAGAGGACAAAGATCAGGGGATTAAACACGCTAATGATAACCAGCCCCTCTGCAAATGAAGGTAAAAGCCTCACTGCAGCCAATCTGGCTATCTGCCTGGCCAAAGAACTCCAGAACACGGTTTTACTTGCGGATTTGGATTTGAGAACGCCATCTTTGCATAGTCTTTTCGGCTTGTCACCTGTGAGGGGCATTTCCGATTTTTTTATGAGAGACACACCGTTATCAGAATTGCTTATCTCACCAGGAATACACAAACTTACCATACTTCCCGGGCATGAAAGGGTTTATAACTCTTCAGAAGTGATGGGCTCTCCAAAGATGAAGAATTTGATCGAGGAGATGAAACAGCGCTACCAAGACCGTTATATAATCTTTGATTCTCCGCCTCTCCTTGATTATGCAGATTCACTTATTCTTTCCGATTACGTGGATGGGATCATACTGGTTACAGAATATGCAAAAACCCTTTTTGATAAACTGGAAAAAGCCGCTCAACTGCTTCAGGGGAAAAATCTTATAGGAACTGTCTTGAACAAGGCGGCCATCTGAGAAGCATCGCCATATGTCCCCGAATTATTCACTCATTTAATTTTTGCCCTGCTTATATCCATTATTCAAAAGTTGAAAAATCCCTGTGAACCTTTTCTCCATCTTTTATATGCACAAAGAGGGCGGATTTACCCGAAGGCTTTATTCGTTATATATTACACTGGCACAAGAAGGGCACTCGCTTTATTATCTTTCATCAGAAAAACTGCCTGTTGAACATGAGAATATCAAGCCATTAATTTGGCCATCATTGAAAACAAGAAAAAAGGGGGGGATATTCTGGGTTTTTTTTATCATTTATTGCCTGATAAACAGCGGACGGGTCATCAAACATCATAGAATCGATAAAATTATTACATTCAGCCCTTTTTATACCTTTTTATGTGCCTTTCCCATCATGTTGAGGCGGGTCACTGCCATCACCTTTATAAGAGCCGACAATATGCTCCACAGCAAAAATATACTGAGAAATATTTTTTTCTATTTTGCTGACAGATTTGGAATAAAAATAAGTCAAAAGATCGTTGTGAACAGCCTTAAGCTTAAGAGGATTTATCAAGACAGATACAGGATCCAGGAGCAAATGATATGTCTTTTGCCAAACAACATCCCAAAAACCTTTAATATCAAACCATCCGAACGGACAATGATTCGCCACTCGCTGGAGTTGAGATCCGGGGACTTCCTGATCTCAACTTCAGGGGTATTCAATCCTGGCAAAAATTTTGGGTATCTTATCGAGGTATTGAAAATGCTAAACGACAAAGGAATCAAGCTTGTGATTATAGGTGATGAGTTAGTACCAAATGGGGAGAGGAATCGCCTCGAAAAACTCAGACGCCAACTCCGGCTGGAAGAAAATGTTACATTTTCCGGATGGAAGAATGACCCTTGCACCCTTATTGCCAGTTCCGATTTATTTATCTTCCCAAGCCGATTCGAAGGCTCGCCTAATTCCCTGCTTGAGGCGTTGGGATGTGGTGTGCCATGTCTGGGCTCGAATATTGATGAGATTGCCGAGATCCTTTTCTATGATGAACTGCTTTTTCCTCTGAATGATATAGATCACCTCGTAAATAAGATCAATAAGTTAAGGTCTGATTTTGAATATTATCAGAGGCTCAATAAATTAACCCGACAATGCAGCAAGCGTTATCTTTTTGACTGGGATAGGGAAGTCAAAATGATCATCGCGGGAGAATCGAATAGGATTAGGTTCCCATGCGTATCGCAATGATAGGCACAAAAGGGATACCTGCCAGATGGGGCGGGATCGAAAAATATATTGAAGAGGTTGGGAAAAGGCTGGCTGCCCTTGGGCATGAAGTGACAGTTTTCGGATCAAGCTGGTTTTGTAAAGGATATAACATGAAAACTTATCATGGTATATTTCTCAAGATTCTCCCTGTGATCCCTTGTCAGGCACTATCCGCACTAAACAATTCCTTCCTGGCAAGCACAGTCATACTTCTTAAGGATTATGACATAGTGAACTTTCACGGATATGCCTCCTATTTTTTCCTTCCGGTGATTCAAAAAATGGGGAAAATCACTATCGTAACCGCACATGGTGTAGAATCCGGATGGTCGAACCCAAAATATGGGCCGTTTGAACGTTTCATGATTCGTTACGCATTCAGACTGGGAATAACCCGTGCCGATTCGGTATTTACAGTGGCTGATTATCTAAAGACCCGCATTAAAAAGGATTTTCATGTGGATGCCCATGTGTTGCCCAGTGGCCTCGATACTCCGTCAAACGATCCGGTCAGGATAATCAGGGATAAATACGGACTCAATGGCTCGGATTATCTCCTTTTTCTCGGCAGAATCGATCCAATAAAAAGGGTGGATTGGATAGCGGATTTGCTTCCCGCTGTGACCGGGGATATCAAGATTGTAATTGCTGGCGGCATACAGGATCAAACCACCAAGGATTATTTGAAAGATCTGAAAAGATGTACGCTTGATCATTCACGAATAATATTTACCGGTCATGTCTCCGGCCGGGAGAAAACGGAACTGCTCAGACACTGCATCGCACTGCTTGCACCTTCTTACGATGAAGGCCTTCCGATTACTGTTCTTGAGTCCCTTTCATACGGCAGGTTTTGCATAGCATCGGATATACTGGCCCACAAAGAGGTCATAGCGCACGGTGTTAATGGTCTTTTATTCCCCAGGGATGATAAGGATGCTTTTATCGGGATTGTTAGGCGTTTTATGCACGGGCCAAAAAGGCCGATAGAAGAATCTTCACAAAAAAACGTAATTGATATATTCAACTGGGATAACACCGCAAAGCGGACCGAGACTCTTTATCGAAAAATTTTCGATGAAAGGAAGTCCAGAAATTAGAACAATCAATCTGATGGGTACGATTCCTCTTGAAAAGGAGTTTAAAGGTATCGCAGCGGTACGTTCTGTCATAAACAGGCTGCTTCATTCTCTTGCCCGCAACCTGCCCATGTATCCTGCATGGAGGGCATCCATTCATCGCATGCGGGGGATCCGTATTGGAAGGGATGTGTTCATCGGATCTGACGTATTTATAGACAATACATATCCCGAACGCATTGTTATAGAGGACTTTGTCACGGTTATTTCCAGGACATTTATTATAGGGCACAGCTTTACCCCTGTGCATTTAAAGAAAATCCTGGAAAAGAACGAAATCAGGCAAACCGGTGTTCTTCTCAAAAAGGGTTGCTACATCGGGGGGCAGAGTGTCATTATGCCGGGCGTCGTTATAGGGGAATGCGCCATAATAGGTGCAGGATCGGTGGTGACTCGGGATATTCCCGATTATTCCATTGCTGCAGGGAACCCTGCAAAGGTAATAAAAACCTTCAGCAAAGAAGATGTTATATTTGATGTTTTTGACAGCCGGAAAACGCCAAACGAAGGTCGCTCCACCATTGAAGTATAAAATGTACGGGATCATAAGCCTGTCTGTTATGTCTGTATCCTTGATTGCCTGTTATTACTCGACATTGCAGGGGCTATATCATGTCTGGATCAATGATGGCGACTATTCCTATGCCTTGTTGATCCCTCTCATTACCGGTTATCTGATCTGGGAGCGAAGAAAAATGATAGTTAACTCCCTTATAAAGACGAACTGGATAGGAGGGTCCCTTTTCTTAATGTTTTTAATGATAAGCGCCTATGGTATACTGGGTTCAAGCCCATCCGCTGTTCGCTCCTCAATTCCTTTCATGATCCTTTCGATAACCCTGTTTTGTGCCGGCATGGAGATGTTTAAAATACTCGCCTTCCCCCTGTCGCTGCTGTTTTTAATGATACCCATGCCAACGATGCTCCAGGCGATGGTGGGGGTGCCGCTAAAAAGGATTTCTACAAGGCTTGGTGAATGGATTCTGCGCCTTGCCGGTGTATCCGTATTTGTTGAAGGCAACATCATAGACATGGGCATCACAAAGCTTCAAGTGGTGGATGCATGCAGCGGTCTTCGTTATATATTGCCCCTTCTGACAATAGGGATTCTTTTTGCCTATTTCTTTGAAAAAAACCGCTGGAGGCGTATCATCTTGGCCATTGCCACAATACCTCTCTCCATTATCATAAACGGGATAAGAATCGGTTTCACCGGTATTCTTGCGCAATATTTTGGCTCGAAAGTGGCGGATGGTTTCTTTCATGGATTTTCCGGCTGGATCGTTTTTATGTTTGCATTTGCCTTTCTATTTATTTTTCATAGAGTTATTAAATTTTCGATTAAAGACAACAATAAAAAAGATGTGAAAATAAATAGACTTAAAAATACAAGTAAGGCTGTTACACCAAGGCAAGGCATGATTCCAGTTATCATTGTCACATCATCTTTACTGTCTCTGGCCATTTTTGGTTATAAGACGGCGGCTTTTCCCAATGTAACAATAAAAAAAGGCCTTTCATCCTTTCCCCTTTCCATCAATGAATGGAAAGGCAGTTTGAATGAAATGGATCCTGAAATGGTGGCGCTTTCCGGTGCCGAGGAATCATTTGATGCGGTCTACCGTTCAAAATCAGGGGATGATATCTTCCTCTATATCGGATATCGGGGATCCCCCTTTTCCGAAAATGAAAACTTCTTTCACAGCCCGAGTATCTGTTTACCTGCATCTGGATGGAGGGTTCTATCTTCGGATACCCATGAAATTCTCAATATGCCTGAATTTAAAACAATTAGAGTCCGCAGGATGACTATTGAAAAATTCAATGAACGATGCCTGGTATATTACTGGTTTCAAACGAATCGCTATACAGCCCATGACGTGAATCTGAATCGCTGGCATCTGACGTTGCACGCCCTCACCAGGGACAACACCCATGACCTTTTCATCAGGCTGATATCCCCCATTGAATCCGGTGAAAAACCTGAGGCAACTGAAGCGCGCGTGGACGAATTTACCCGATCGATGACGGCGGCCCTTGACCGATTCCTGTCAGACAATCAGATCCAACAGGGGATCTGACCTCCCGAGGAACGCCTTGAATCAAGACCAGACCTGCCGGCGGCATCCCTTGGAGTCAACAGTAGAATGAACTACGTCATCCTATTCTCTTTCTCATTTCTCTTCACCACCATTCTTGTCCCGCTTTTCATTAAGGTGGGGAAAAGATATGGCATTGTGGATCACCCCACCTCCAGAAAGGTTCATTCCACGCCAATTGTCAGGACCGGTGGTGCTGCCATGCTTGTTGGAAGTATGTTTCCCTTTGTCCTGTCTGTACCCAAAAACCGTCTGCTGTTGGGGATATGCCTGGGCATGCTGTGCATCTTCTCCGTGGGGATGATCGATGATATCAGGGAGATAGGCTACCAGTGGAAATTCTTGGGTCAATCCCTCGCTGCATTGATGACCCTGTTCATATCCAATATAGGGTCGGACATCATCATACGGCTTTGGTCGGGATTTAGCCTTGACCATGGTTTTTTTAGCATCCCCCTGTATTTTGTCTTCCTGGTCGCTTCAATCAATATTATCAATCTCGCCGATGGACTGGACGGATTAGCCAGCGGCATCTGCCTGCTCATTTTCTGTTGCACGGCCTTTTTTTCCTATTTTTCGGGAAATCTTCCCTCCACCCTACTATGTATGTGCATGCTTGGAGGGATCATAGGCTTCATGCGGTACAATACCTATCCTGCCATTGTCTTTCTGGGAGATACCGGGAGTATGTTTCTCGGATATACGGTGGGACTCTGTATGATCCTGCTCACGTCCGGTCATACAAGGATCAGCCCCATCATCCCGCTCTATATTATCGGGGTGCCCGTTATTGACACCTCTATGGTGATTTTCGAGAGATGGATGGATAAACGGCCCGTTTTCAAGGCGGACAAAAATCATTTCCATCACAAGCTGCTGAAAATCGGATTCAAACACAACGAAGCGGTCATCATTATTTATTCAATCCAGCTTGTAATGATTATACTGGCATGGACCTTACGATCCCTTGTGGATGGTATTTTAATCGTTATATATCTATTGATGGTCACATCCGTGCTATTCTTCTTGTTCCTTTTCAAGAATCGTGACATTTCCCTTCCCCAAATCCACCGGGAACACTATCAGGACAACGGCCATGTATTTTCAAGAAAAACAATCTGTAACGTGGCATTCTATACCCTGCTCGCAGGAATAATAATTTTTTGTTCTCTGGCACTCATCGCTGTTCGTTCCAGCATACCTGTGGATATCGGATGGATATCCCTCGGTCTGATTATCTGCATTCTGATCCTCAGGAAATTTCAATCAAGATATGTCAGGGGAGTCTTGAAGCTTTCGGCCTATTTCATTGCCTTTTTTCTGATCTTCGCTTTGGACGCCCGGATCAAATCCATATTTTCCGTATACAACATCCTGATTATCGGGATGGCGATATCCTATGTCATATACATTATCTCATCGTTAGAAAAAATGCCTTTTTTCTCAATGGACTTCCTGATGCTGGGCGTCATCGTTTTCGTCTTTCTCCTTTCCGAGAGCCAGCCCTGGCTCACCGCTATCAGAAATGTCATCATCTATACCCTGTCTATATTCCTGTTCATTGAACTCATATTTTATAAATATAGAGAAAAAAAATTATTGTGGCCTATCTTCATCACGCTCTCCACAACCTGCACCTTCGCTTTCTGGATTTAAGATAACAACCATTTTGAAGAATTTGATTTCAGGCGAAGATATCCAATGAGTCTGAAGGACACATCCTGCTGGGGCACGATATTCTTCTGTGTGCTGATCTGCCATGCCAGTGGTGTCAACGGGACTGAAACCGGCCACAAGATTAAGAAACATATGGTGATACACGGAGCTTCTGAATTGTTGAAGACGCATGCACACCGCATTGCTGACGAATATCAGTTCGTCATCACCGAGTGGTGGAAATACAAAGAAGTGGCTCATCTAAAAGGCATCAATAAGAATATACGCGTCCTCTTCTATCGGGACTGTATCGGCATGCTTCCAAGCTATGACGACTGGAAAGTGATCAACAAGAATGATCCCTGGTTTGTCAAGGATCAGTGTTCGGGAAAAAGATTATGTCACAGAAAACACCATTGGTATCTCATGGATATCACGAATCAGGGATTCAGGGATCATCTGGTCAATTATATTGCAGACAAATTGAGGCTATATACTGATTTTGACGGCGTTTTCTTGGATGATGCCCATACGGGGATTGCTCAACTGGATCTGCTGATTGAAGGAGAAAAAACAGGCGCCATGCCCCGGATGGACCCGAATTTTGTCAGGGGATATTACGGCGGCTTGATCACCTTTTTGAAGCAACTAAAAAATCGGTTGCAAACCAAGATGGTTTTCATCAATACACATGATGCCGGAGATCATATAGAACCGTCTGATGGAGTCATGGTGGAGGGTTTTGTTCATGGCTGCTGGCAGGACAAGGATGAGTTTATCTCCCCGGATCAATGGGTCAAGGATGTGCAATTGCTGGAGAGGCTTCTTGCCCAGAATAAATATGTTCTGGTACATTCGGGTACACAGGGGGACATCGAAGACCCTGGTGCCCGCCGTCAGTTTGAATTCTGCCTGGCCAGTTATCTTCTCGGTTGCGGTGATCGAAGCAGCTTCTCCTTTCAAGATCACGATGGTCCGCTCCTGCCGGAATACCGTGAATACCATATGCCCTTTGGAAGACCGATCGGTCCGCCGGCCATCCCGGCTATAAAGATAAATCCTATCTTTCAGGATTCATGCGAAGATTGGAGCAAATGGCCCCATCATGATCAAGGCTGTATGGACCTGGATTCCACTACCTTTATTGATGGTAAATCCTCCCTTGTTTTTCACAGCCATAACGGACAGGGTTGTTATCTTGAAAAATATATTCCCCTCCCGAACCGAATTAACGGCAATCTAAGCCTGTCATGCTGGTCAAAGGCGTCCGGGATTGAATACGGAGATGCATCGTGGCAGCGATTCGCACTCTTGGGTGCGTATTGTGATTCTGAAGGGAATATCATCACCAGAGGTATCGATCTCCCATTTGATACCGGGTCTTTTGACTGGCGGTTTTCGACATACAGCCACATCATCCCCAAGGAGGCATCCTATTTTCGGGTGACCTATCTCGGTTTGGTGCCAGGTTCACAAGGCACCGGATGGATAGATGATCTGGAGATAGCCATCAAATCCCTCAATAAGTCCATATATTCACGGGAATTTGAGCATGTCTGGGTATGGGTCAATCCGACCTCTCGCCCTCAACAGGCACCTCATCCACTGACGGGTGGTATGAATGATTCACCATTGAAGATGGCACCCCATGCCGGTGCAATCATAGAAAAGCGGCAAGGAATGCCATGAAAATCGACGTAACCATTGCCACCAAGAATAATCAGGATACGATTGAAAAGGTCATCCGGGCCATCCAGTGCCACATCCCCTATAACCGAATCATTCTGGTTGATGACAGTACCGATAACACACCCGAACTGGCCGCCGATTTAGGGGCCGAGATCTATCATTGTGCCGCTCGGCTCGGGGAAAAAAGGATCGTGCAGGCGAAACTGGCAGAAACGGAATGGATGGCATGCATCGACTCGGATGTCTTTGTATACCCCAATTGGTGGGAAATGATGAGCCCTGGTATATCCGAAGCCAGGACAGGCATCATCAACGGATACCTGGATAGTGATTTTATATACATCTTTCCCGTTTATGAGAACTACACCAAATACTGCGCTCGATTACGTTCCAGGCTCACCAGAAGAATCGGATGTATGTCGAGTGTTCTGGTAAAAAGGGAACTGCTGTTGAGGTGTGCCGGACATCTCCAAGGGGTTCACGCAGGTGAGGATACGATCATTGGAAGGGCGATCAAAGACATGGGATTTTCATACATTCCTGTCCGGACACCTATTGGATTCCACTGGCATAAAGACCCTATTGCACACCATATGATGGCCTATTATAGAGCAGGGGCAAGTGCAAGAGGCAGGTGTGGGATGATGCGAGGTTCGTTCCTTGCATTTAAGGCAGCCGCTCTTCATGTTTTGCAATTATTCGGGTTTTTCCTCAATACAAGAAAAATCGATGTCAAACTGACCAAATTTATCTTTAATTTATATTTACTTTATTGCTCCGGAATTGCACATTCTGAATGCAGCCGAATACGCATCCGTAAAAAAATATCCCAATTATTTGATTACCATGAATCATAATACTGAAAATATATACAAAGAGGTGCTCAAGGATTTTGTCAAATATGTACCTTCTTTTCTTATTCCGGCCATTGCAGGTCTATTATCCGTCAGTCTGTTTACAAGGCTGATTTCTGTAGAAAACTATGGCAAATATATATTGGTTCTTACCACTGTTACCTTTATCGGAAATATCGGATTCGGCTGGCTGAATTATTCATGCTTTAGATTTTTTGATGATTCCAAAGCAGACATAAACCCCTTTATCTCAACGTGCCTTTTTTCGACTGGAGGATTGCTGTTTCTTATAATGGTTGCCGCCATTTTGGTTGGATTTGGAATAATTTATTTCAATTCAACAATGGATTATAAAAACATGATCTTTGCCGGCCTTGCACTATTGATCTCGACAATCTTTTTAGATTATTTATTGATTCTTTTAAGGGCAAAAAGAGAAGCAACTAGACACAGCATTTATAAGGCTATAATCGCAATAAGTCGTATTGCTTTGCCTTTAATTTTCATAAGGCTTTGCGGACCTGGCTACTTACAAATAGTGTATGGTATTGCCTTATCATACTTAATGATAGTTTTTTACGAGATTTTTCGCACGCGGTATTATCAACAGTTAAAGATATCATTGTTTTCTGGCACAATACTCCAGAGGTTATTCCGTTATGGAATGCCCCTTGTAGGAGCCGGAGCCACAACAACTATTCTTTCCCTTGCTGACAGGTATATGCTGGCATTTTATCGGAACGAAGGTGAATTGGGTATCTATTCCGCAGGTTACAGACTAGCTGAGATGTCAGTCGATACGATTGGAGAAATACTCCTTGCCGCATATGTACCAATAATCATCAAGTCTTACAATGAGCATGGCAAGACAGGTATTAATGAAATCCTCCAGGAACCTTTCAAGCTGATACTTGTCGTTCTTGTCCCAATTACTTTTGGAGCCATATACCTTGCAAAGGATTTGGTAACCTTTTTCCTTGGAACTGGCTTCAGAAATGCCTATACTGTATTTTTTTGGATATGTTTAGGAACATTATGTTCATGCATCAACCATTTATATACACGTGTTTTTGAATTGAAAGAGACAACCAAAATGGTATTTTATATAACACTTTCAGCGGCTGCCTCAAACATATTACTTAACATCTACTTTATTCCCCGCTTTGGATATACAGGAGCTGCTTATTCCACCTTTATTTCATATGTAATCCAGCTAATGCTTTCCCAAAATTTGAGCAAAAAAATAACACATATTGCAATACCATGGAAAACAGCGTTGAATACAACGATAGCTTCAGTCTTTATGTGCCTTTTGCTTTATCTGTTTTTTAAAGGTTTTACCGTGAACATATATTTGGGTTTGCCACTGAAAATAATATGTGGAGCACTAATCTATCTGTTCATTTTAATAATGATGAGGGATGTGACTATAATGCGCTCTTTAAGCGGCTTTTTTAGAAAAGTTAAGCTTAATGAAAAAACCTGAAAAAAGAAATTTCCAAATAGCAATTTTTATTTTTTTCATTGTTTCACTC
>JAFGSM010000231.1 GCA_016934595.1 bacterium
CCCTATGTAATAGGCTGACAGGTTTGCCATGTGCCTGGGACATTCTTTATCCTCCCCGTCCCCCATCTCAAACTCCCCGGCTGGCACCAATACCATGACGCTCCCATCCTTTGCGTTTACTACAAGAGGATACTCTTTGCGAATTTTTTTCTCTGTAACCTGCACAGCTATGGGCATGATATCACCTCTGAGTTATTTAGCTCCTTTTCAGCCTTTTTAACCAAACTCAAACCCGCCATTTAACCTGCCTCCTTCAAATTTGTTTTTCTCCACTTTCCCAAAAAAATCGCCCGCGGTGCGTCAGGCGCGCTGCCGCGCCGCCTGCGCACCGCTCAATTCAATTCAATTGCAAGCGTCATGGAGACGACTCTGTCAAGTATCAAAGATTAATGTCACGGGGACGCCCTGACAACAAGCAATTAAGGTTGCTAATCACTATTTATTAAACATATAGAAGAACCGTCCCTGTGACATTATTGACACAATCGCAACATTGTCAGAATAACCATCCCCATGTCATGACGTGCGCCCTGACAATCTAATCAGAAGCTGAGTTCATCCCTGGAAATCTTCTCCTTCGTTAAGCTGACGTCTCCCATTTTACCGCTGTCATCCGCTCTGACTATTATCATGCCGCCGATAAAAAGGGCGCGGAATGACTGAACGACATCAAGGATGGCCAGGGATCTTGCAGCCACAGGGCCATTACCCTTCCTGAGGGTTTCCTTAATGGTCTCGCAGCGCTCATATTCATCAGGGCCGCATTCCACTTTTGCAGAAAGCAGCTCCGCATCGAAACCAGAGCAGGCCTTCACCCAGTGACAGTGGTCGCTCTTTAATGATGCATCAATGGCAAAGAGAGCGGCGATAAAACGCTCGGGCCAGTCTTTGCCGCCTGCCTTGCTGAGCAGCGCCTTCTGATCCACCGTGCCCTTTCTGCCGCCGAGGAAGATGCCGCGGGCCCTTAGGAAGGGGTCGTCAGAGCCTATGTCCTTTTTTATGTCCTCGTCCTTTAGTTTGGAGGAGCTCCATGCCTGGAATATATCCTGCATGCCATCGGGGGGAGGGCTTGCTTCTTCAACCTCGAAGGTTCCGGCGCGCTTGTATGCAGCGAGCGCCCTTTCAACGGCCCCGGCCTTCTTCCTGTCATTTGGCCTCCTGCCGTTTTTCGCCCACCTCTCGCACAGTTCGAGGAGCTTTGACGTGTCGAGTTTCTCTGCCGCGTCCACAAGCCCGTCCTCATTTCCTGATGCCATGAGGGCGCGCAGGCCAAGATCGCTGTCCAGCCCTTTTATCCCCTTGCTCGCCTTTAGGTATGCGCCTGCAAGGAGGCTGTCCTTGCTTTCCTGAACAACGGTGTTGATCCTCTGGCGCATAGACTGCGAGGCCATTGCTAATGCCTCCATGAAAAGAAGGCCATCCTCGTCCTTCATCTCCTTGTAAGCCTTCACCCTTCCAGTTACCAGAAACAGGAGGGCCTCTCTGGCCGGACTGGAGGGGAGGCGGCCCTGGTCAATAATGATCTTTTCTATAGATGGTGATTCCGAGCGTATCCACTCGTCCACTATTATGTCGTTCCATTCCTGCTTTACAGGGAGGGATGCGATGTAGTCAATGGCGCCCGCCTGTATAGCCTTGTCTTTATCTGCTGCAAAGCAAAGCATTTCCGAGGCGTTCTTTTTTGTAAAGGGTGTCTCGGTGATTATATCCAGCCCCCTGCTTTTCCAGCCAAGTTTCAGCATGCTTACTACCCTCTCCTGCCCTTCCCCTTTGAAGGCGATCCCCTTTTTTACGAGCAGGTTCCCAAGCCATTCCTGGCGCGATCCAGCCCAGATATGCCACATGCGGTCGATCCATTTCTGGGAGGATGTTGAGAAGAGGACGTCCCTGATGCGCCTCGCATCGGGATTATTGCACGGCATTAAATCATTTATGCCGGGCGCTGAGAAAAGGGCGTCCAAGATGCTCTTTTCATCGGGATTGCTTTTGTCAAAGGCATCTATAAGGATCTCAGCCGCCTTTGGATCAGGGTTTTCCGCAAGGCATTTCAGGGCCTCCTTGCGCCGGAATCCCCCTAACAGAAATGTTTTGTCCTGCAGTTTTGCCGCTGCCTGATTGATGGTCATCATGCCTTCACCCCCTTCTTTGAAGTGCTTTCATCGGTTATCCTGCGCTTGTCCTCAAGCCACTTTTCCACATCATCTTTCCTGAACCTCCATGCAGCGCCTATCTTTATGCCCGGTATGAGCCCCCTTTGGGCATAGTTGTAAATGGTTCGATCCGAGAGTTTCAGAAGCTCGGCCAGCTCCTGAAGGGTCAATATCTCCTGTGTCATTTTTTTGCTCCTTTTGCCTTTGTCCTGAAAAATCCCCCCTTTACAGTACCTCTGACGAATGAAAGACGCTGCAGAGGGGCAGATTGTTTGTTTGTGCGCGTGTTTAGTCCAGGGGGCAGACCTTGATATTGGACTACAAATTTCAAGATAATCCCTTATTATTCAGCAATTCTCATTTTGGCGCTTTTTATCACAACATATAATATATTTTCTACCTAAATATACGATATATGGCATAGAAATTGGTCAAAATGAGAATTGCTGCTTATTATCTGGTTTACCCGCTGGCCGATGCCAAGGTCCGATCCCAATAACTCACTTTCATAATATACATATTATAACAACAAATGTCAATTCATGTCAATAGATATCAACAAATATTAACATATATCAATAAACTACCCTGCGGCAGGCAGCAGTGCATTCAACACTGCAGAACCGTTTAAAATGCATCTTAGGCGGGCATCCATCCATAATTCTTGACTTTATCACCAATGCGGTTTATTGTGCAACAGTAGATGCCTAATATGTTTGGTCATTAGAATTTAAACAAGATATTGATGAACGATGATGGATTTTTCAATATGTCATTCCTGGCCGATTTTCATATCCACTCGCATTTTTCTATAGCCACAAGCAGGGACTGCGATCCGGAAAACATTTTTCTCTGGGCCTGCATCAAGGGGATCAGCCTGGTGGGAACGGGCGATTTTACACATCCTGGATGGCAGGAAGAGCTTGGTCAAAAACTGATGCCTGCGGAAGAAGGGCTTTTCCGTCTCAGGCCGGAATACGAGTCCGCTATTCTTGACCGGATGCCCAAAAGCTGCCTCCATGACGTCCGCTTTATCCTCTCCTGCGAAATAAGCTCTATCTATAAAAGGGGGGGGAAGACCAGAAAGGTGCACAATTGCATAATGGTGCCAACCATGGAGGATGCGCAGGCGGTCTCAGGAAGGCTGGAGCGGATAGGTAATATCAGGGCCGACGGCAGGCCCATCCTGGGGATAGACAGCCGCGACCTTCTTGAGATCATGCTTGAGGAGTCGCCAAAGGGCATATTCATCCCCGCCCATATCTGGACGCCGCATTTCTCCCTTTTTGGGGCATATTCCGGATTTGACACATTGGAGGAATGTTTCGCAGACCTGTCCCCTCATATCAGGGCTCTTGAGACCGGGCTTTCCTCCGATCCTCCCATGAACTGGCGGCTTTCTGCGTTGGATGGCTATACGCTGGTCTCCAATTCCGATGCGCATTCACCCAAAAACCTTGCCAGGGAGGCGAATGTCCTTGAGTGCGAATTTGCCTTTCCTGCCATAAAATCCGCCATAGAGGAGAAAGACAAAGGGCAGTTCAAGGGAACAGTGGAGTTTTTCCCTCAGGAGGGGAAGTATCACTTCAACGGGCACCGCAACTGCGGAATAAGATTGGGCCCTGAGGAAACAGCCAAATTAGGGGGTGTATGCCCCAAATGCGGCAGGCAGTTGACACTTGGGGTCATGCACAGGGTTGCGGAACTGGCGGACAGGCCCCCAGGCGCCGTCCCTGATAACGCCCCTCCATACAAGAGCCTCATCCCTTTGACAGAGATCATTTCTGATTTTATGGGGTGCGGAAAGAATTCAAAGATGGTGAGCCAGTTGTATTTTAAACTTATAAATAATATAGGCCCGGAGTGGAAGATACTGCAATTCGCCCCTGTGGAAGAGCTGAGAAAATATGCCTGCGCCACACTGGCGGATGGCATAGACAGGGTGAGAAAGGGCAATGTGAGGATAGAGCCAGGGTTTGACGGGGAATATGGAACTATATCCGTCTTCCAGCCTGATGAAAGGATGGGGAGGAAATCCCAGATAAGCCTTTTTGCCATAAAGGAAGAGTTACCCTGCATGACACCCAAGGCCCCTGGCACAGGTAATCACAAAGAAAGCCCTGCACGGGAAAAACCTTCGGA
Source organism: bacterium (assembly GCA_016934595.1). Lineage (GTDB taxonomy): Bacteria > SZUA-182 > SZUA-182 > DTGQ01 > JAFGSM01 > JAFGSM01. The sequence goes on from JAFGSM010000231.1 coordinate 4,293, forward strand.
ATCATACAATAGCGGTGAAAAACACCCCTGCATCGTGCATGAAAACCTGGACGCTGCGGATTGTAAAGAAAACGCCGCGCTGGAAGACAAAGACACCTTTTATGAATGTCTTGATGAAGGACGGGCGGGCGGAAATCCTGGCCGGTCAAGGACAGATAAAGAAGACGCCTTTTATGAGGGCATTAATGAAGAACAACTCAAGGCCGTTCAGTCACCGTCCGGGCCTGTGCTTGTTATAGCAGGGCCAGGGACCGGAAAAACCAGAACGCTTGTATACAGGATCGCCTATCTTCTAAAGAAAGGGGATCTCAGGCCAGGGGAGATCATGGCAATCACCTTCACCAATAAGGCTGCAAGGGAGATGAAGATGCGCCTTGAATCCATAAACGGAAACGACGGATTGCGGTCTCCATCATCCAGTATCTTTATTGGGACATTTCATCAATTTTGCCTTGAGATTTTGAAAACCTATGGACCTGATCCTGATTTTATCCTTTTTCATACGCATGACAGCCTTGGCCTGATCGGGCTTATCCTAAAAGATATGAAGGATGGGCGTTCTGTTAGGCCCAGGGACTGTCTTCATGATATATCCCGTATCAAGGCGGGGAAAAAGGCAGCGCATCCTGCCGTCATAGAAAGCGGATTTTTTCAGGAGTTGTATGAGAGATATCAAAATGGGCTTGCAAGCTATAATGCCCTTGACTATGACGATCTGCTTGTCAATGCAGTCAGGCTGCTTAAAGATAACACCCCTGTCCTGAAACTGCTGTCATCGAGATACAGGCATATCCTTGTGGATGAATTTCAGGACGTAAACCCTGTTCAGTATGAACTTATAAAGCTGCTGGCAGGCGAAAAGGCGGAGGGACTCTTTGCTATAGGCGATCCCAATCAGTCTATATATGGTTTCAGGGGGGCGGACGGCTCGCTCTTTTTCCGCCTCATCGATGAATTCCCCTTTGCTCATGTGTGTACGCTCGAATCTAATTACCGGACAACCTCGCCCATCATAGAATCTGCCCTGAGCGTAATATCAAACAACCCGCAGCCTGAACCCGTAAAACTCCGGTCGATGCGTGGGCAAGGCCCTTTGATACATGTCATGGAGCTTGCCTCTGAAAAGGCTGAAGGCATCGCCATAGTCAAGGAGATAACCGCCCTTGTGGGAGGAATAGATATGCTTCAGGCGCATGGCGAATCATGCAGGCTGCAAACAGACAAAACAGATATCAGGTACGAAGAAGCGCAGGGATATGGCAGGCATGAGCAGAAGCATGAGCAGGATCTGCAATCAGACAAAAGGGATACCCGTATACCATCCGCTGAACACGCTTACAGCTTTTCCGATTTCGCGATCCTGTTCAGGACATGCAGCCAGGCGGATATCATCGAGGAATGTTTGATAAAGGAAGGGATCCCCTATCAACTTTCAGGTCATAACGCATTACTTGAGAATCCAATTGTCAGAAAGATACTTGCCCTTTTGCGATGGTGCCTGCACCCTAAGGATGAATATTCGCTCCTTCAGGCCATCGACCTGCCAATCTTATCCGGTTCTAAAACCATATCCAAAACACAGCAAAACCGCATCGCAGAATGGTTTATGAAAAACCGTATGGAGGAAGAAGAAGACGGGTTTATATCTCCTTCATCGTTAGAAGATCAGGAGATCATGCCTGTTATGGAGTTTCTGGACCAGTGCCGGCAGATGTCAAAAGATGCCCCGCCTGCCCGAATCATAGACTTTGTGATTTCTCATCTCAGCAGGGATATGATAGACAAAGCCACGGAAAGGGATATTGAAAGGCTCGGCCTGCTGGCTGAAGAATTCGCCGATGTATCCTCATTTCTGGATAGCGCATGCCTGTATCGTGAAGGGGACATCTCATGGAAGGGCTCCAAAAAGGCCAGCGGGAGCGAAATGGTCAGCATGATGACGCTGCATGCTGCCAAAGGGCTTGAGTTTCCTGTAGTATTTATATGCGGATGCGAGGACGGCCTGCTTCCCTACCGATTTGATATTCCGGATTCAAGCAACACACAATATAACTCAAGCGATGCCTGTACGAACGTATGCCAAACAATGCCAGGTGAAAAGCCCAGGGATCTTCGATTCACAAAGGGGGATGAAAATCGCCTTTTTTGTCATTCCGGCGAAGGCTGGGATCAAGGGTTTTCAGATTCAATCGTATGCGGCCCTCATCTATGCCATGTGAATAACCACCCCATTTCACCCTATACTTACGCCGATTTACATGAGGAAAGAAGGCTATTCTATGTAGGAATGACAAGGGCAGCAGAACGGCTTTATCTGTCATGGTCAAGAAAACGCATGCGGCGAGGCAAAAGGCAGGAGAATCATCTTTCCTGTTTTGTCAAAGAGATTCCTGCCGCCCTTTACAGGAAAACCGCCTTCTCTTCATTCCGACCTCAACGTCCCAAAAGCAGGCAGCTCAGCCTGTGGTGAAAGGAGAAAACGCCGGGGATGTTCATCTCTATAAAGGTTTATCAATTTAATCAAAGGGAGAACCGCCTGTCAAAACTTTACTCCGGCATCGCAATATAAACGGTCAGCGCTTACCCTTGCCTCGGAGACGGAATCCCTTGCATCAATCTTCAGTCTAAAAACCGAATACCCGATCTGATAAAAGAATACCTCTCCATCGCCTCTAAGACCTATGCTTGATAGAATAGACCTGCCATAGGTCTTATTCGGGGAATCCGTCACGGCGTTGTTGCTGTAATTGTTTTCAACATTAACTCCATATATCCCTGTTCCTATGTTTATATATAATGTTGTCTTTCCGTCCTCCATGACAAAGCTCAATCCCGCTTTCGGCTCAAATCCGAAAAATACATAATCCTTCTCAACAGGTATGGTCTTATTTTGTTCGGATAAATAAAAATATTTGATGTCCTTTCTTCTCATGCCATAGAACCGGTAGACAAAACCAAACCCGAGATCAGGCTTTGCAAGTATTGGAAATGGAGAAAGGGCCATCTCCCTGAAATTGTAGCCAAGGATAGTCTCCATGCCCAGGCCTTTGACAAAAAGCTTATTGACCTGAAACAATTCCCTTCCCGACCACCACCTCTCCAGCCTTTCGCTAGTGCCAAAGACCTCTGTGCCTATATCGATTTCCCATGCACCGTCAATCTCGTCCAAACTGATCGAAGACTTGAGACTCAGCATATCGCCATTGCAAATAGACTGCCTCCCAATCCCCCCCGAATTCAGAAACTCCTCATATTTAAAATTCCCCAAACCCATACCAAAAACGATCTCATATCTCCTGTCCTTGGTCTCACTGACTGATCTTCTGTCTGTTGTATCATTAAAGGTCTGATTAGATGATACCGCCGTATTGAAATATTTTCTTCTGTTTTGGGTTCTTCTTTGAGCCTGGCATTCATTGGGGCAAAGGAGAAAAAACAAAGATAGTGTTAAGATCAAGGATGTCTTATATTTATTTAATTTGTATTCGCCTTTTTGCCACCACATACATTTTGAGAAGTTACAACGATACCACATACTTTTTGAGAAGTTACATTTGTATCTGTATTTATGTGTGCCTGTCACAATTATTCTCTTTTTATAAAAGCCGGTCACCGAAGAAGGCAAAGGTGTTACAATGCATTACTAATATATCTATCGTCAATTATACTTTACACGGACACTAAATGAGTTTTTATTTTCACCACGGAGGCGCGGAGAGAACCATTAACTCCGTGTTCTCAGTGTCTTCATGGTAAGCTGAACTGCTTCAGGATTTATAGTCAATCAAGGATGATGACCTCGTAAAAAGTCTAAAACGGTCAAAAATATCACTAAGATATTATGAATTTAGTGTGCATTTTATTAATATATCGGTGAATTTTGATGGCCTCGTAAAAAGTCTAAAACGTCCCTAAAAATAAGTTTGATATTGTAAATCTGATGTCTATTTTGGCGATATAATC
>JAFGSM010000232.1 GCA_016934595.1 bacterium
AAAAAATCAATTTATTAATTATTATATATATTTTATTCTTATAAATTAAATCATACCCTTTAGGCGCTTTGCTTTTGTGGGGAATGATTTTAATGAATATCCAATGTGGTTTAAAATAAAGAAAAAACCCCAGCAAATAATAACGGACAAAAGGCTTCAAATCCCTGAGGGTTTGTGGCTGCGATGCAAGAGTTGTAAGGAGATTATTTATAGCAAAGAGGTAGAGCGAAATTGTGATATCTGTCCAAAGTGTGGATATCATTTTCCTATTTCAGCCGCCAAAAGATTAAATCTTCTTTACGACAATGGAACATTCGAGGAATTCGATACAAATATTCGACCTGATGATCCGCTTAAATTTAAAGACCGCAAAAAATATAAAGACAGGCTTAAGGAATATAGGGAAGAAACCGGTTTGTTCGATGCCGTTATCAGCTCTCAGGGACAAATCGGAGGTTATACTGCTACCGTCTGTGCTATGGATTTTGGATTTATGGGTGGCAGTATGGCGTCTGTAGTGGGAGAAAAGATCACACGTGGTATAGAAAGGGCTATAAGAGATCACACCCCTTTTCTGTCAATTTCCGCTTCAGGCGGGGCAAGGATGCAGGAAGGCATGATTTCTTTGATGCAAATGGCAAAGACAAGCGCAGCGCTGACACATCTATCCGATGCGAAGCTCCCCTATATTTCAATTCTTACAGATCCTACGACTGGTGGGGTAACTGCCAGTTTTGCCATGCTCGGCGATATAATCATAGCAGAGCCAAAGGCTCTGATCGGCTTTGCAGGGCCTCGTGTCATAGAACAGACTATAGGCCAGCAATTGCCGTATGGCTTTCAAACCTCAGAGTTCCTTCTCGAACATGGAATGATTGACATGATTTGCACCCGCAAAGAGCTTAAACAGGTCTTGGTCAGACTCTTTGTATTCTTTAATCAAAAATGAACCAGCCAAAAGCACTCCAATACATCTTTGACCTACAGCGGATAGGAATAAAATTCGGGCTCAATAATACGGAAAGGATTCTTCATGCACTTGGAGACCCCCATCTGAATCTCAATGTCATTCATATAGCCGGAACAAACGGCAAGGGCTCAACATCAGCCATGGTTACAGCTATCTTGAAGGCTGCTGGCTACAAGACAGGATTATACACCTCCCCACATTTAATAAGGCTTTCAGAGCGCATCCAGATAGATGGCAGACCCATCTCTGAGGACGAACTCATCAAAGGGGCAGAAAAGATCCAGGATGTCATTCAAGGACTTGTTTTTAACGATTCCCATCCCACCTATTTTGAGGCATTGACATGTATGGCCTTTTCTTTATTCTCCAAACAAGATGTGGATTTTGCCGTAATGGAGGTAGGTATGGGCGGAAGGCTTGACGCAACAAACGTGTGCATCCCCAAAATAACTGTCATTACAAGCATTTCTTTCGATCACCAGGAATATCTCGGAAATACTTTAAGGGAAATCGCCCAGGAAAAGGCAGGGATTATCAAGAAGGGGTGCCCTGTTGTATGCGGGGCATTGCAAGAAGAGGCTTTGGATGAAATCAAGAAAACCTGCGAATCAAAAGGGTCGCCACTATACATTGTTAATGATCTATACGATTTTAAAGAGATATATCCCGAAAGCGATCAACTTATGAATACCAGCAAAATTCAAAATGGAACACAAACGAATCTTCGGTTCACAAAAGGGAATGAAAATCACCTTTCTTGTCATTCCGGCAAAGGACGGAATCCAGGATTTTCAAATGAAATCCTCATTCCACAGGTCAGCATAAACCGTAAAGGCCAACACTACATAACAATTACACCCAGACTTCCGGGGAGGTTTCAGATCCGTAATACCCTTTTAGCGCTTGAAACAATAGAAAGGTTAAGAGAATACGGAATTTCGATTCCGGATAAGGCCATAAAAGACGGCCTGAGCCAGACTGTATGGCCAGGAAGGATTCAGGTCATTTTCCAGAACCCTTTTCTTATACTAGATGGAGCGCATAATCCTGCCGCTGCCCAAAACTTGGCGGAGTCTATACAATCGCAATACAGATACAAAGATCTTATACTCATGCTGGGAATCCTTAAAGACAAGGATATTGCCGGAATCTGCAAGGCAATTGTACCGCTTGCAGATAAAATCGTTCTTTCCTCGCCCAAAATCGAAAGGTCGGCATCTGTCGAGAAATTATATGAAATAATAATGACACATCGGCTGGCAGAAGGGAAGAAGATATTGACCATATCATACGTTCCGGATGCAATAGAAACAGCCAGGGCACTTGCCAATCCTGAGGATCTTATACTCATAACAGGATCTACATATACCGTAGGGGAAGCTATGTCACATCTTGGGGTGAAACCGTTTCCTGACGGGACATAAACCATTTTGTAACTGCTTAATATGTTATGGGAAACTATGCTTTTTAATGACAATGAGTTACTATTTCTAAAGGAAATTGTATTTCTTATCCTCTTATTTTTTTTCTTAGTTTTTCCTAAAAAAGCCCATTCAATTGAAGGGCCTGTTTATTTAAATAGCCAAAGGCTGCAATATGAGATTCCTACCCAAAAGGCCCTTGCAGAAGGCGATGTCGTAATGCGCCAAGACGGATTTACACTCAGGGCACAGAAATTGGATTATGATCTCACGACAAACCAAGGCAGTGCATCGGGTGATGTTCAGATTGAGCTTTCACAGGGTATTACACTTGACACGCCTATTGCGGAATTCAATACAAATACAAGGTGGTGGAAGATATACTCAGCGGATATATTGCTTGATGGATCGGGTCATGTTGGTTGCGCCGAAGCGGAACAGATAGACCCTAATGTAATTTCTCTTATTAAGCCAAGATTCACTGTATGTCCTGGTAAAAATCCCGCCTGGCAGATAAGCGGCATGAAAGGTACCTTAAAACCTGGAAGATATTTAAAGATCCGCCATTTGCTATTTCGCGTCAAAAGTATGCCTGTATTTTATTTTCCCGCCGCATATCTGCCCTTAAATGAAACTGGGGGTAGCGGAAGCAAGGGCATCCAGCCTCCGGAGGCTGGACATTCAAGCAAACATGGTTTTTTCTTAAAAAACCTTTTTACATGGCCTATTAGTTCACAGACAGAGGGGCGATTGTTCCTCGATTTTTTCACAGTCACAGGGATAGGTCTAGGCGCGGGCTGGAAACATACAAAAGATATTGATGGACAAGGATCGGAGGCCAAACTTTATCTTCTCAGAGAAAGCAAGACAGATACCTTGCATGGAAAGATCGACTTATCAGTCGATATCGGCAAATCAGACTCAAGACGAAGCGTTGTTGAGATCCACTCCGCGACCAACAGAAAATATGATAAAAAGTTTTCATCTGAGGGAGCACAAAGGGATGCACAGATAGGGGAATCCATTGCATTTGTCAGCTTACAAAAATCCGTTTTGGGCATTATGGCTGAATTGAATCATATCAGGTCATTGGCTGATGAATCAAAAGATGAAGCGTTCGTATCCCCTGGATTAGCAGGACATTTTCAAGCCATACCTATATACATTGGGAAATCCGGGATATCACCATTTTTAGGCTTTGATCTTTCATCCTCGCATATGGACTGGGATTCAAACTCAATTCACGGTTCTGGAGAAAGTTATGCCGTAAACCCACAGATAGGGGTGCCTTTGTCTTTCAAGTCATGGGCAAATCTAAATTCCATTTTTTCTTCAAAACATGTTTATTATCAAACAACTCAGAATGAAACGGAAGGCTGGTCTAATCTTAATACCCTCGATCTTACACTGACCGGCCCCAGGGTCTTCGATGACTATAAGAAGGACAATCCCAGGAGGAAAAAAGGACCCGAATATATAAGGCATCTTATCTATCCCCAGATCAAATATGAATACACAACACATGAAGGCATCTATCCTGCATCTATCATGGAAATGGAGGGCGGGACAGAAGAGGCAGAGAATCTCAGTTTTCTGCTTATAAACAGGGCGTGGCGTGTAAAAGGCACGACAATCGGCATAGTACAGCCAGGCATAGATCTTTGCGTATGCCAAACATTAAAATTAAAAGAAGACAAACAGGTGGTGAAGATCCATACCAAGGCAAGCCCCCATCCGCTAATCGGTCTGAATGGAAGGCTACAGTTCGATACCAAGAATGGCCGAAGGAAAGACATCGATACTGACCTTCGTTTTGGAAATGCGGAAAAAGGCCAAATGGATCTGGGCTGGCGATATCTGTTAAATGACCCGAATTGCGAAAATTTGAATACATCCAGGCTTGTTTTAACATCAAAGACCTTCAGTGGATACAGATTACAGGCATCCTTTCTTTATGATTTGAGGGCCGGATCCAGGATCGAAGACTCTTACAGCCTCTTTTATGAAAGCATATGCTGGATGGCAAATCTAACCCTTATCCGCCGAGTTGACGAGGATATGATCAGGGCAAACCTAAGCCTTATTTTCTGATTCATATAATAATTATAGCCTCATAATAAAAAAATCGGTTTTACCCTGTCCGGTTTAATTGCCATCTAATGATTTGATAAAACAACCATTCAGGTCTCCAATGCCGCCTGACTCTCCTTCAAGAAAATATCCCTGACCACCCAGACCTACTATTATTCCATTCTCTGCCCCATCCATGTCTTCCGCTCCACCGTCTTTAAGTGTCAGTGTGATATATCTTCTATCAGGGCTGAAGCATGCATTTTCTTCACCGGTTTTAATGTCGATAGGGAAAAATCGACTGCCTCTTGAATCGAACATATACCATAATGCATTACCGGATGCAGGCTCAGAAAAGTAAACGGAGATTTTAACCGTGTTTGATCCATTCGAAGCCTCCAGTCTAAAACTCAAAAGGCCTAGAGGCATTTTTTCCGGCACAGACCTTTGATCGGCGATCGAATCGATATCTATAGATTTTACAGATTCCACAAATTTGATGAATGCCTCCTCAGACAGGGACTTGATCCCCATCTGTCCCTGTCCATTGCCTCCAATCGTATTTAAACACTTAAAGCGGTCGTCAATCTGATCCACATCATAGACCATATCCTTATCCAAATCTATATGGCTTTTCACTTCCAGTTCCTGTAAATCAGGGATGCCATTTAAATTGGTGTCGTTTGTCATGTCAGTTGTAGTGAAAAAAAACGGCAAAGACCAGGGGGAGTTTGCATCAGTTTCATCATAAAACATTACGCGCCAGTAGTATTTCTTTCCATATTGGAGGATCGGGCCTTTGAGCGTTAATTCGGCAAGGGCTAATGCGCTTTTCAATTCGAATACAAGGTATGTAAAATCCGGCTGGTCGCTTATTTGCCATTGTGTCCTGAGATGCAATCCGTCGGGGTCGGGATCTGAAAAATCCCCTGTGTTAAAAACAGGATTTACTGGAACATCCGGATCCCCATATTCTGGTGAAACGAGCATGGGGATCTCTGGACGGGAAACTGTCGGCCTAAAAGCCACCCCTATAGCCTCCAGATCGAATCCTGCGCTTCCAACTGTGGGATAGGGGTCATATATTATACCGCTCCATCCGAGGTGTTCCCATTCCGGTATACGGTTGTCATGGCATGTCCCGTCCCCTACTATATCTATAATCCTCACAAAAAAGATATGGCTGAGATCTACGATGCCTGCTTTAACCTCTTCAAATCCAGCCAGATCTTTAAGATCAAAAGGTGTGCCATATCCCTGCATGTATTTGCCTGCCAGGCCGATAATGTTTGTAGGGTCTATTGTGCCGAAAGCGCTTACAGGCGATGGCGTAAGAGAACAGTTCGGAAAACGGACGAAATCCGTTCCGTTTGTGGACACCTCGACATAGGCCAGTTCCAAAAAGGTATCACTGAAAGAGTTTTCAAAAACTGCAAAATCCCAGCCGCTGCCGTCGCATATAGGGACATCGAAGGTCATTGTTATTGAACCGCCACGGCCAAGCGATACTATATCATAAGCATCTCCAGCTGCCTTGCCAAGCGCCTTTTCAGGGGTCATGAATTCACCATAAACGTTGCTGCCGGCATTATAGTCCTGATAACCTGTTGCCCAGTGGATGAAGTCAGGATCATCCTTGTATATTCCTGGATAAATTTCATAACCTCCGCCATAGCCAAATGGCCCTGCTGAAACTGAAATTGGGCCAAGCAGTATGGCGAAAATACAGAAAAACCCTATTGTTGACAGTTCGCTGAATTTCCATCTTTTCATTGCAATCCTTCAAAAAAAGTTTGCAATCTTAAAAAAACAGATTGCCCTGATATATCGTCCTCTTAAAATCCCCATTTCATCCCCCCATAGATGTTTCTTCCAGGCATTGGATAATATTCCTGACTATAAACAAGGGTAGAATAATATTCATCAAGACAGTTGTTCATCCCGAGGAAAAGCCGCAGGCATTTATATATGTAAGTGAATTTCACATCCATCACCTCATATCCGCCAAGCTTTTCATAAATATTGTTTTCTTTGTCATCCCCGTCAAAACATGGGCCGACAAATGTACCGGTAAAACCTAAAAGAAAACTGTCGAAAAATTGCCACTCCAGCCCGATTGAAGATTTGTGTTTGGGGACAAGGGGTATAAAGGTATCCCTTTTTTCAAACATGGCCTCAACAAATGTATAATTGCCCCATAGATACAGAGATTCCATTGGATACAACTTTATATCTGCCTCAAGTCCCCTCCTTAAGGTCTTATCATCGTAATTTCTGTTAGCGCCTTGTCCATAATAGATTTCATCATCAATCTTTATCCTGAAATGGGTGATGGAAATCTCCATCTTCTCCCTTACCCTTTGCCTAATGCCAAATTCCAAATGGATCCCTTCCTGAGGATGCAAATCCCCATTAGCGCCTGCAAGCTCATCTATGTTTGGTATCCGAAAGCTTGTCGCAAGATTTGTAAAAAGGCTTAAGTTTTGACTGGGAAAATAGACTAGACCCGCATCATATGCATCATTCACCCACTTTCTCTCCAGGACATCCCCGTTTATCCACCTTGGTTGGATGGATTCTTCAAAATCATCAATCCGGTGCCGGTCTTTATATAGATTGCTCCTGTAACCAAGGCGGAACATGAATTCGTCTGTCAGAGAAAGGTCATTCGCAAAATAAAAACCAAGGTTTTTTGCGATGCAGTTATTTCGAATATTACCGGAATACCTTTCTCCAATATATTCTGTCTCATAATGGTCAATGCCGCACTTCAATCTATGCATCTGACCCCAAAATGAATACCCCTTAGTATAGTTTAAATAGAAATCTCTGATATCTTCATCGATCCGGTTTGTCTGATCTCTCGCGGTGATCATTGGATTATATCCCATGATATATCTATTTTTTCTAAATCTGTAACCCCTTTGAGCTGTTATAAGACCAAAAACACCAAGGTCTATTTCCACACCGCCTGTATATCGCCTTTCCATTGTATCTCCTGAATCCTCCGGCCAATATGTGATTTCACTTTCTCCCTTTTCCACGGGGCCAGGCAGGCCGTAGGTGTCTTCGTGTATAGATACGTTTAACATAAGATTGAAATCTTCATTCACCCCATAAACGGTATTCAAAGAGGCGTCTCTTTTCTCAATGCCTCCGTTGTCCCTGTACCCATGAGTGTCATAATAGGCCGCATTTCCATTCAATGACAAATTTTTTATTGATCCGCTAAAGGATGTCCGCAGATCTTTGGTGTCATAACTTCCCCAGGAAGAAAATAAACAGGCATGAGGGGTTTGAGTGCCCTTTTTTGTGATGATGTTTATTACGCCGCCAACTGCTCCATTTCCATACATCACAGATCCAGCCCCTCGAATGATCTCTATACGCTCAACCTGATCCAATGATATTGACGCAAGATCAGGCCCTGCCATATCCGGGGGATTAAGCCTCACACCATTGAGCATAACAATTACGTTGCTTGCATGTGTATCCCCCATGCCCCTTATGTCTATCCCTGCCCACTTATCATGTCCATAAGAACTTCTAAGGTTTATACCCGATTCCCTTGCAAGCAAGTCCACAATACTGTTGCTTGTCGCCTGTTCAATATCCTGGTTCGTTATAATAGTGACGTTTTTGGGTATATCATTTATCTGCTCTTCTGTCTTCGATGCAGTCACAACAATCTCTCCAAGCTCAAACCGGGCAGTTTCCATTTGCCTCCTGCGGCTACTTGGAGAAAGCTGGGCATAAACAAAACCTGGTTTGAGAAAAAGGATAAAAATGATTAGAAACGCGATAAACAGGTTTGGATGCTTTTTTGCAATAAACAACATGCCATTTATCTATTGGTTGAACCAAGGATTAGTTGAAAGCAAAAAACTAGAGATTATAAATATATTTACCAAAAATAACTGTACATATGATCTACGCCCAGATAAACATTGTATGGCCAGAATGTTGATAACGCACCAAAAGTGTCAAAGCTGCCTTTTGACGATATACCGTAAGAATTGCCAAATAATGAATATAAATCTAAATAACCGCCTGCCGGATTCGCTCTAAGATATCCCCTTATATACCAATCAGTATATGACTTATTGAATCCACTAAAATACCCGCTAAATAGCATGTTGAATGGATATCCATTATAAAGGTTTAATGTAAACGGGTTCAAAAAGCTGCCTGATACATTTATACCCGAAAACCCTTCAATTGTCCGTCCTGCAAATGGCACACCATAATACCCTTCTAACGGCGAGATGCCCCAATAGTTGTTCAGCAGATATGGATAAGTAAGAGGATATATCAGAGGGTATAGTGTATAAGGTTGAGTATCTTTTTTATCTGAGGGTGTCGAAATGGTCAGATTGTCCATACAAAAATATGCGGGCGTGTTCATTCCCCATTGCCCGCTATCTGAAGAAGACATAGTGAATTCAATGCCTTTTATAACCCCAAGGCTGCTTAGATTTAACCATACCCAAGAATCAATTATATTGGTATCCTCGGCAAGTAAAAAATCAACCGTTCCTGTGACATTGCCTTGTACATCAAGACCTTTAACGGTAAGCTTTAGCCAATCCCCATTCTCAAATCTTTTTGCAAAGGCATCGCCATTCAACATTGAATAATAGGTGTAATTACAATTCGTGAAATATGCCCCTGTAACGGTCTTTTCCTCAGAAAATATAATTGTGGGCAAAACAACTCCAAAACTGCTAAAATATCCAACAGCATAATTGCTGCTTCCCTCTGCCCCTTCTCCTGTTATAGCGTTATATTGAGCATCTACACCACTTATCGAGGTATCCGTCATATTTGAATAAGAGAAACCTTCCCAGTAAACCCCATAGGTTGAGTCATAATAATTACTGAATGTGGCCCCTTCGCTGCTAAATCCACCCGAGCCATCCGCCCCGTTCCAATAAGAACCGCCATTCAAAAAAAGATCCTCAAAGCCTATTAAATAAGTATCCGCCAAAGCTATGCCGGAAAGAAAAAATATACACAAAAATACACCCATAAACTTTTTCATCCTCATTACCCCCTTTCTGAAACCATCAGTATTGAGATCTAAGTAACCCCCATGACCTTACAGTCACAACGAAGCATGAAAATGAATAAAAACAAAGTATTGTTCGATCATTTTCATATAAACTGCTCAATATCCTGTGGAAATAGCAACTCATTGCCATTAGGAGCCTTGTTTCCCATAATATATTGAGCAGTTACATACCTAAATAAAAAAATCCCCGAATCAAATATTGATCCGGGGATCCTGTAGCCATGTCAATACGGCTTGCCCTTATCCTCGAGGGTCTAGTCGATTGCGCCGCATCAACATGGGCAGGTCTTCTGGCTCCCGGATCATCCTAATTGCTGCGCCTTCCCATCCTTGAAAGACAGTGGCCTTTTGCAGTTTTCGTCCCCAGTTACAGCGGCGGGTCCGCGACGGTCTTTAACCGTCTTCCCTAAACCCATGTCCAAAATATTTTTTTATTTAAGATAGCAAAAATTGGATCGATATTCAAGGGCCTCCTCATTATCTTCTAAGCAACTTGTCGAATGAGCGAACATTCAGCGGCCCAGTCATATTTAATATGCTATTCTTCTATTTTTGCCTTGCAGGATCAAAATCCGAACATTGAATTTTTATTTCTCTTATATTACTCT
>JAFGSM010000233.1 GCA_016934595.1 bacterium
CGGGTTTAATTCCCCGCCCCCTCGGGGCGATCTAAAAGAATAAAATAATTCATTATAATACCCCGCTGCTTGCGGCGGGGTGGTTTATTCCGATTTCCGGTTGGGCTGATTGAACCGGATATTCAGATTGAACCATTGAGATGCCTCGCCGCCATCGTTATCACGGGCCAATATTTCTATCCTGTAGTCTCCAGGCTTTATGTCATCGGGTATCTCCCATGTCAGAAGACCCCTTGATGGATCGATCTTCATATCCTTAATTTTAATATTGGGCGGAATGGAGAAGGTTATTCTGTCATTGTCGATATCCTTAGCAATCACCTGATAGACAAATGCCCCATTATGGTCAAGAAGGGAAGGCGGACGCGAAATTATTTCAGGGGGGCTGTTATTGACTATGAAAAAATCCGATCTCACCGGTTTCCCATAGCCTTCGCCGTCAAATGGCGTAGCCTCGATCTGTATAGCATCGCCCTTTATGAATTCATAACCTGGCAGGGATTCGGATTCCTGGGCATAGATAACAGATCCGTTTTTTATCCACCTGTATTGAAATCTGACAGAATCAAGGTCATGATCTTTTGCGTCAACACGGGCACGTATATCGGTGTTTGTATAAATGGTCTTGGGTTCAATGTCCACTGAGCGGATAACAGGGGGGCTGTTCTTGATTTTTACTGTCTGGCTTGTGATGGGTTTCCCCTCTGTTTTGTCGTTAAAAGGGGTGATGGCAGCCTTTATGAGATCTCCTTTGCGAAAATACGAATTGCTCAAAGAGTTGCCTTCCGCCCCTTTGATTTCAACATCGCCTTTATACCAGCAATATCTCAATGAGACATTTTCCATTGCATAATCTGTTGTAACATAAAGCGTGTCCTTGCTTGAAGGGTCACCAGGGGTAATATGTGCTATGTTTTGTTCTGCGACTATGGAAATATCCTGTGATGATGTAATAAGGGCGGTTTCTTTTGATCTTTGTGATAGTCCGAAAATGCATGCCAAAACTATAGATACCGCAACAGCAGCAGAAATAAGGCATTTGAGTGTGATTTTCAGGACAAACCCTTTTGAAATGCGTCTCAATATTTTCGTCTGCCATAGGATGCTTGATTCCCATTTTTTCGATGCAGCACATGCCTTTTTGATTTCCCTGGATTTCGGATCATACACATTTTTAGCCCCTTTAAGCGGAATAGCAGGTTTGACCGGAATTGAGGATTTGACTGGCATCCTGGGTTTGGCCGGAATCTTTGGTTTGTCTTGGATCCCGGGTTTGGCCGGGATGCCGGTTTTGGATGGGGCTGCGGTTTTTCCTGCCCCTTTGTTTTCTTTGAAGGCTGCGGCCGGGTTTGTTGTCTTCCTGCCCATCTCCGGATCCCTCTTTTTGATCGTCGCCGGATTTGTTTTTTTGCATGTCACCTTATTTGTCATCGGCTTGTTTGCAGGCTTTTTTATATGTGAGGGATCCGATTTTTCCATTATCAGAACACTTCCTTCCAGTATAGTTGTTTGATTTGACTCGGGAGGGAAGAAGGGGAAGAGGGCAGGGCGGTCAGGGTGCTCAGGCTGCCGGTGCCGTAACCAGAAATCCCTACAAGAACCGAGCTGCTTCCGGCAATGCTTATTCCTGTCACCTTGCCTGTGCCTGCTTCGATTGTCTTTATGTGATCCCTCTGATCAAATCCGCATTTTCCGAATTCACCCAGCTTGTAGACAATCAGATAGGTTTTGCCGAAGTCGCATCCGATGGTCTGAAGCGGCACATAAACAAGAAAAAGGGCCTCATACTGAGATGTTGTATTGTTTTTTATTATGATAGGGGATGTGGTGATCCTGGCCCTCGCAGGGAAATTTCCCTGGTCCATAGGTATATCTGTCACAGGAATGACAACCGATTCTGTGACGGACTTTGAGCTGTTGAGCGACACTAGATATATCTTTGACACAAAGGTTGACCCCTGTTGATTGATATCAGGGTCATCGTAGGTTCCAGATCCTGCCACAAGCATTGTGCAGGAGGATGTCCCTGTCCCGATTTGAAGCACGGCAGGGGAATAGAAGAAAGGCTGATTTGTGCCCGCATCATATATGACGTTCATCTGCCATGCGGATGGGTCTCCTGATATGTCCGCCCGCCATATCCTTCCAGCGGTGTCAACGGTGTAGGCATCCGTGGTGAAACCATTTGTCTCACAGCAGACTGCATCCGCAACGAGGGCATGATCGACGATGGTTGATGCGGAACCTACATTTTTTGTAAATATGATCTTGCCGTCCTCATCGCCCGAGTCAAACTTGGACGCAATGAACGTCAGGCCTTCGGCATCGGCGCTTGATGGGTCATCATATCCCGAGCCAAAAAAGGCAATATATTTCGTTGCCCCTGATACATTGATCTTGCCAAGGGCAGGCGTTGACCATGATTCCCCGAGTATGGGGTCATAGGATGTGTTATGCAGGGAGTCTGCGGTATGCCACAAAACAGAGAATGGTGCGGACGGGCTGTAACCTGCATCACCTGGGGACGGATGAGTGACATCAAGGGCAAAGTAGTTGCGTCCGCCAGGTCCTTCGCCGCAGACGAGAGTCGTCTTCCATGTGCCGTCTATGCATATATCATAGACCTTAGGGGATGCGGCCACGCCGTATATATGATCCTCAGGGGAGCTTGGCTGTCCATTATTGAGGTAAAGCTGCACAAGTTTGGGCAAAAGATCAGGAGGAACATACGCAAAAACCTCGTGACCGTCTGCCATGTCGAAACAGTGTAGCATGCAGTCGTTTCCGCCTGAGTAGACAACGGCCTTTCTTGATGCATAAGATGCCTCGAAAACATCATGTCCTGTGCTGGATGTCGGATGGTCAGGCGTGTATGGAGGGCCTACTACGATAGGGGTGCAGTTTGTGATGTCATAAAGCCTCCAGAACCTGTCCCTTCCTGAAATGAATTCTATAATCGCCGCTGCCTCCTCTAGGCTGGCCCCCAGGCCCAGACTATGGAGTGTGGAGGCGTTGGGGCTTCCAAACACAAAGAAGGGGACTATCGCTCCTGTAGAAAGATCGGATGTATATATATTTCTTGCATTATAGGCGACATGATTTGCATCCAGTTGTTCGCCAGCATCCCATAATTCGACATTGGTTATCATGTTTTTTGCCTTCAGGTGTCCCAGCCAGCCGGGAAATTCGGCAGTCGCAAGCAGTCCGATATTCGATGATGCGCTTGCCGATGAAGAGCTGCCTGCCGCAGGGGCGGAAGATGCATAGTCCCCTGCCGCCGCCTCATAAATAATGGCTTTTATGGAATCCTTAAGCTTTTCCCTGTCGCCTGCATAGAATGCATAATGGCCATCTTTTTTCAAGGGGGATCCCCCTGCCTGTGCAATGCTATCGAGTATTGCGCTTCCTTTTGTGTCCGAACCGAACCCTACCACGTAGACAGTGATGTTTTGATCATTATAGAGCGATGCCGCCGCTGTCACAGCGGCTGTCCCTTCGGATGAAGGGGTCGGCTCTCCGTCCGTGACAAAGAGTATGTAGTTATTGCGGCAATTAACAAGCGGGTCGCCAGGGATTACCTCGTTTGCGAAATAGCTGTAGGCATCATCGTAATAATTGGGGTCAGGGTTTAAATTTTTCAATGTTGAGCCTGTTGGGGTATAACCTGTTGCAATCAACCCGCCGCTATTTTGTGGCCCCATCCATTGCAATATCTCATTCGCCTTTGAATCCTTGACCGATGGTTCCGTTGAAAAAGAGAAGGGAACAATAAGTATCCCGCCCCTGTCGGGGGAATCATCTTCCGGAGCCCCGACCGGATAGACATTGCTGTTCCATGTCGCTGCCAGACTATAGGAGAAATTTTCTTCAAGATGACCCGGATAATAGACGAATATGTCGTTCGGGTCTACATTGCCGCTCGCATTCCCGTTTTCATCCTCGCTGCCGTCTGCTGTGAATTGGGGGCCGTAATATTTTTTAAAATAATACAGGAAGTTGGAAATCGGCATCTTGCTGTATTCGTAATAGCTCCCCATGTATGTCCATGTAAAGCTTTTTCCAGTATCAGGGTCCGGGAATTCACAAAGGTTGCCGCAGGGGAAACAGTAATTGTGGTTGGTATTCTTATCCCCGCCGCCCTTTTCCCTGTGGTATCGGCTGTTGTTTGAAGACCTGAGCCTGTATTCGATACCTTTGTATACAAAAGAGCTTGCAGGTGCATAGCATGGAGGCCCGCTGTTTGCGGCCTGATTGGGCGTTTCGTTTATTGTGTAAAAGTTTTGGCTCAATTCCTGCAAGGAGAAGTATTTGGTTTTGGGCTCAGGTGTACCTGATTCTCCTTTAAAATAAGGGAAATAGCCCTGATTCAGGCTGCTTATGCCGAAATGGGTCTGCTTGAATGTCATAAGGCCGAAGTTTGCCAGATACCGGTTCTCGTTAAGCACATCGGTAATTACGGATTTGGCTATGTTAAGGCGGCTGTTTTCATGAGCGCCATATACCCTTCCCTCTGAGTCGCATGCGCTAAGAGCGGCGCCATTCGGGTCTAACTGCATGCTTCCGGATGTGTCCAGAATTATGAGGATATTCGGGCATATTGCCATGTTGTCCTCTATAACCTTTAAAGGCCTCAGCCTTGCCCAGGCGGATGAGGAAAAAATAAATAACATAAAAAGCATGATAATCAGGCTGAAAATAACATACTTTTTTTCATTAAGTATCTCGATGATCATCTTAAAACCCCATTAATATTGTGTTTTTATGTTTTTCTCCATTCCTTACATTTATGAATAGGAATTCAAAAACAGACATAATCTGCCGCCCTGTGATCACCATGTAATCCTTGCAGCAGTTACGCTGATATTGTTCATTGTGATATTTTTCCCGCCATAAGATCCTGGAGTGACAGGCATAGATTTGA
Source organism: bacterium (assembly GCA_016934595.1). Classification (GTDB taxonomy): domain Bacteria; phylum SZUA-182; class SZUA-182; order DTGQ01; family JAFGSM01; genus JAFGSM01. Next base: position 4,922 of record JAFGSM010000233.1, read on the forward strand.
CTGCGGCCTCTATCCTTTTTGGCCAGCCGCTGCTTCCATGCCCTTCTCCTATGATCACAAGGGTGTCATCCGTATCGGTGCTGTATTTTTTGTCCTCTGTATAATTGGAATCGGCAAACACAGGGTCATCCAGATTATTTTTTATCAAAACGGTGTACTTCATTCCATGGAATTGTATGTTTTCCAGGTTTGACAGCACGGCCTCAGGTTTGGATGAGGAAGAATCGCTTATATGACCTTTCCAGTTTTCAGTTGGTGTGGAACGAAGGATGTTGACGCCCCTTTCCAGTGCTGCCTCAGCCGCATAAAACTTTTGTTTGGTCATTTTGTAATTTTGGGCGATCTTTACATCTGTCGCCGCCAGATAAATGCCTATAGTTCCAAATACAGCCAGTATCGCCATCACAAAGATGGCTGTCATGAGCACAAAGCCGTTTTTATTTGCGGTTAAAATCTTTTTCATTGAAGATATTCCTTTGGTGTTTTCACCTGAAAATCCCTTCTGGGTATTTTCATTCCCCTTTGCGAATCGAAGATTCATGAACGTTCCATTTGTCCATCAATCGGCATTTTATTTATTTCTAATTTTAACAATGGAGGTCAAAACCCTTCGCCGGTAATGATCCCCGGAATTGGGATCAATATAATCATAATTTTTCTTGGATGTTCTGGCAGTCAATGAGACCTGGATATTCTCAACCCCGCCGTCTAAGGTTGTAATTTGCAGGGATTCTATATTGTCTGCCACCTGAAATGTGCCGCCCGTATTGCATTTCCTCTTCAGCACAGGATGACTCTGGGTATGGTTGGCATATGACGGATCATTATGTTCATTAAACACCGTATATGTTACAATATTCATTTTGCCTGTCTCTGTTCCGCTTCTATAACTGTTTTTAAGCCCGTTTTGCATGGTAGGCGTATTCGGGTCCGTGTCGATCCATAGAGTCTGTCCGTTTACGCTTGTTATCTTTGCGTATTCAAGGGATGGTCCCTGCGTTGTCCCGAAGCCTATATATATGATTTGCCCTGCGCTGAATCTCTCTTCGACCTTGCTTGATGATAAAGAAAGGTTTAAGCTTATGTCATCCTTATTTGCAGGCTGACTGAGGCTTGTTGGCTCGCCGTCCGCATATATGAAGGTAATCATGTCCGGCTTTACACCGCCTTCGTCCGTGATTACAAGGTCATTGTTCATATTTACCGCATAAGGGACGGAAGGTACCAGTCCGGCCGTCCATACGGAAGTATTGGTAATGATGTCTGAGGCAGGCCCGCCTGTTTTAAACCCTGCCATCCTTAACTCGGAGATTATCTTATTGATTGACACACGGATGTTTTGATTCATCTCGTTTATCATGGCCTGATTTTTGTGGGATTTGTAATGACTGTCGCAGTATGCATATATCCAGCATATCATTGCAAGGGCAAGCACGAGAGACAGGATAAGCTCGATCAGTGTGTAACCTGAAGAATACTTTATAAAGACATCCCTGTGATTATTCATTTTCGTCCCTGCTTCGAATGATGGTTGTCGTGGGCATATAATGCCATCTCTTTTCCTCCCATCCTACGATCACTGTCAACGTCTTGAGTCCTGGAGAGGGCGTGTCATCAGCAATATTCCATACCCTTGTCATTCCAGGGACAGGTGAATCGTTTCCGTGGTCAGGATCAGTGAAAAGGGCGGGGTTTTGTTTTATATTTATATCCACATCTGTTTTCACTCCGTCCGTGTCAGAAAGCTCACTGTTTGCATATCCGAGCCTTTTTAATTCTTCGATCTTTTGTTCTGCCAGTGTGACTGCGAGGGTGATCTGGTTTGCCGTTTTATTTCCGGACAAGGCTGCATAATGGAGGCCGCAGATCCCTAGTATGCCTATAACGAGGATGACCATAGATGTCAGCAGCTCTATAAACGTGAATCCATTATAATCATTATAAGATAGAGACATTTTTTACCATCCGTCAGTGACCTGAATAAAGCCGGTTGATGAAAGGATGCTTATCTTTTTTTTCGACCCCTTGATATTGGATATATATATATTCGCATTGGTATTTGTGCTTGCAAAACTGGATGTGCCGTCCGGTTTAAACTCTATAGAGTAACTTCCCGTAGAATTGGAGGGGCTGTTTATGAATTTTATATCCACATCTTTTTTAATCCTTTGAAGTCCTATATCAGGATCGTTCTCCCAGCTTGATATATTAGGATCATAGAATTCCCCCTTGTAAAAATCAGTGTCAGGATCTGATGCAAGGATAAATGACATACGGTAAAAAGTATTCAGGCTGACGGCCTTCAGCCTTGCCTCCTGGAGATCGCCTTGAAGGATAGCTGTCTGAGAATTTAGATTAAGACGAGGCAGAATGGTTATTATACCCGGGATTGCCAGGGCGATGATAAGGGATATAATAGATGCGGCTACAGCTATCTCTAAAATTGTCATACCATGTTCATAATACATGATGAGCCTGCTTTAAAAACTTTAAATATCTTTTTATGGCTTTATTTAATTAATCGGAAAAAATAGCAAAAAAGATAGAGAGCCTTAAATTCAGGCCGCCACGAATAATGAAAACAAAAATGATGGCCTCGTAAAAAGTATTTTTAATGCTCAAAAATCACCGATATATTAATAAAATATACACTAAATTTATAATATCTTACTGATATTTTTGACCGATTTAGACTTTTTACGAGGCCATCAAAAATCAGGCTTATTTTTTTCTAATTAAAAGTTTTTAATGAAATAAGAAAATGGGGATATTCGTTAAGATATACCGATCCAGTTAGGCGTAAATAGCAATAACGCTTTTTAAGGAAATTTTTGACTTGTTGTCTCCTGATTTTGTATAATAGATTAGGTTTTACTCATTCTGCTTATTCCAATTATAAGAACTAGTTATAA
>JAFGSM010000234.1 GCA_016934595.1 bacterium
ATATGCCGGATATATTGGGGATGCCGTACTGGCCATAAGATGAGGCAAACCTGTTTAATCCAAACAGGCTGTTTTGCCATCCATAGGTGCCGGTTTGTTGATTAAATAAACCAAAGCCGCTGGCCAGGTTATACTGGCTTGGGATGCCAAATATGACATTTTGTCCGTAGGGGGTGTTTGATGTCCCGAACCTGCTTAGGACAAAAAATCTATCGAGCAGGTCTGTGTTTATTACCGGAGTATCCGTGCAAGGACATGCGCCATAGGAATTTAAAGCGCTGCCTGCAAAATATCCGGCTAACATCAGAGCTGCTAAAGCAATATACAAATACAAACTTGGATTTAGATTTAGATATTGAAAACGGCTTTTTCTGATGGTTTTATGATTATGCCTTTTCATGTTATAACCCCCTTTAACCTTGAATAATTAAATAGTTATTAAACGTTCATGGCCGAATTTAAATCAACAGCCCCACTGAATGAAAATGTGTTTTCATGGTAAACGCCCATGCCGCTTTTTAGCGGCGCCACGAATCATGAAAATAGAATCTATTTTCGTACCAAAAGTCTGTCCGGCAACCACAAACTTACAACTAAAGGCAACAGACAGAGTGAAAATCATCGTATGCGATTCTATTTTTCATGAAGGGCCGTGATTTTGTCTGACATCAATAAAGATTAGCAATCGAAGTGCCAGTAAGAATAAAGGATTAAAAATCCATATAAATCAAAGGTTTATAATGATATTTGAACAGCAAAGGCATGCGGTATTTAAAGGCATATTGGCAAGTATTGACAGCAAAGGTTGCCAATATATCCTTTGCGCTGCCATCAAAGTTGGTTTGGTTCTGGATTGTCCGTAGTCAGGATATATTGAATTTGCTTATTTTGAAACGAAGTGATGAGTAAGGGATTCCCATGTCCTTGGCCGCCTGTCGCCGGTTCCATTTAGCCTTTTCAAGAGCATCTAAAATCCTTTTGCGCTCTTCTTCATCGAAAGGTCTGTTTGAATGATAAGTATTGGTGGATTGATTTTTTGGCAGATTAAGGTGCCCGGGCTGTATCCGGCCTGACCGGCAAAGGATGGCAGCGCGCTCCACGATATTGCGCAGTTCCCGTACATTGCCAGGAAAATCATATTCAAGCAGTTCTTCCTGAGCCTCCTTTGAGAATCCGTCTATCTGGATCCCCCTTCCCACCATAAAGATAGAAAGAAAATATTCTGCGAGGGGGATGATATCTTCGGTACGTTCCCTGAGTGGAGACAATTTTATTGTAAAGACATTAAGCCTGTAAAACAGGTCCTTGCGGAATTTTTGTGTTTCCACCAGTTTTTCCAGAGGGCAATTGGTGGCGGCCACCACCCGGATGTTAACGCTTATCTCCCTGGAACCGCCCACGCGCCTTAACCGCCTTGTCTCCAATATCCTTAAAAGTTTTGCCTGGGCTGAGGGAGAAAGGTCTGATATCTCATCCAGAAAGAGCGTGCCGCCGTCAGCAAGCTCGAAATAACCAGGTTTGTCCATGGCTGCCCCTGTGAATGCGCCCTTTACATGGCCAAACAACTCGCTTTCAACAAGCGAATCAGGCAGGGCAGGGCAGCTAACGGCTATAAAGGGCCTTTCGGTGTTTTCACCCGTAAAGTGGATCTCACGCGCTGCCACCTCTTTGCCCGTGCCTGTTTCTCCTGAAATGAGTATGGTGTCGCAATTTGCCTTGACCGCCAACTGAATCTGTTCGCGGACATCTTTTATTGCCTTGCTTTCGCCTACAAGACGCTGATTCATGTATGGCAGGCGCTGCGAGGTCTGTATCCCGCTGATGGTTTCCCTGAGACGGCGCTCGGTCTGTCTTAGGCTGCGAATGCGGACTGCTTTCTCTAATACCGCATCCAGTTCAACCAGCTTGACTGGTTTTGTAAGGAAATCCGCCGCCCCCATCCTTAATGCCTGAATTACGATATCCATGCTCCCGTGGGCGGTTATTATCACGGTTGACAATTCTTTGCGTATCTCTTCGATCTTGGGCAACAGTGAGATTCCGTCTATACCTGGCATTCTTATATCAACCAGGGCGATGTCATACTCGTTTGCCTTTATCAGCTCTAACGCCGCGGATCCTTCGCTTGCATTGTCAACGCAGTGTCCTAAATCGCGCAGATAGGGCGCAAGTGTCTTGTGTACGATTTCCTCATCATCAACAAGAAGTATACGTAATGATCCCATATCTTCTCCTTATTTATAAAATGAAAAACCATCAGACTTGTTCAATTGCAGGCAGAGAGATAATCACTGTCGTGCCCGAATCCGGGGTGGAATCTATCCCGATGGTCCCGTGAAAATCCTCGATGATCGACCTTGAGATAGAAAGGCCAAGACCTGTCCCCTTATCCGGATCCTTTGTAGTGAAAAAGGGCTCGAATACCCTTGATTGTATCTCGGGGGGGATGCCTGGCCCGCAGTCGATCACTTCCACATTCACAAAACACTTCGAGTTTTGAACATATTTCAGGGTGCGTAACCTGATCTTTGGCGATGTTTTTTGTGCCCCTTTTTCCAATTGTTCCATAAGTACGTCACGGGCGTTGTTTATAAGGTTGAGCACGACCTCTTCAAGTGAAAAGGGATTGGCCGATACCGGAGGAAGATCATCTGCCAGGTCGCACTCCAGGATAAGCCCCCTGTAACGCAGTTGTGAACCAATAAGACCAAGGCTTGACCTTATCACATCGTTTATCTGCACGGGCATAAGTTCATAGGTGTCAGCGCCCCTTGCAAACATCCTCATATGATCGATGACATAGCTCATCCTGTCTGCCTGCTCTATGATTAATTGTATCTTTTCCCTGATGTTTTTTTTCGGAAGTTCCCATCCCCTGTCAAGTGCAATGGATATGTGTTCTGCCAGCCCCCGGACACCTAAAAGGGGTTGGTTTAGCTCGTGGGCCACGCCTGTTGCCATTTCGCCAAGAGACCTCAAACGGTCAGACAGGATCGCCTTTGCCCTTTGCTCCTTCAACTGACGCTCTGCCTCCATCCTTGCCATTTCCATCTGCTTTCTGTCGGTAATATCGATCCCCAGTTCAAGCACCAGCATGGAGTTGTCTATATCAAAAAAGGGGGCGTTAAATATCTCGTATGTTCTGCCTTTTGGGCTGGCCCATTCCCATTTCTGTATATCTTTTTTATAAATCACGTTGAATATCCGGCACTTGTCACATGGGACATCGCGTCCGTGAAGTATCTCATAGCAGCGCCTTCGTCCTGGATCGCCATACAGATTACGGAATTTAAGGTTGGCAAAGGGTATGGAATGGTCAGGGGCTATCAGGCATACAAATGCAGGGATGACATCCAGGACTGAAAAAAGCCTTTTACGCTCTGCTATTGCCGCTTCGGTCTGTCTGATGGCTTCCTCCGCACGTTCACGCTCTGATATGTCAATAAAGCTGGCAAGCAGGTATTCCCTGTTATTCAAGATTACCGGATACATGGATTTAAGGATAGGCACGATGCTTCCATCGGCCTTAACCAGAACCCATCTTGAACAATCCATCTCCGTGCCGTTTTCTGAAGTCCCTGATCGGCATTTATCCACAGGACGGATATGTTCGGTATATTCAGAAGAGATGATTCGTTCCTTCTTATCTCCAATCATTTCAAGGGTGATCGGATTGACGTCAAATATCCGGCTTGTTTCCTTGTCTATTATCATGATGCCCGTATGTATGGAATCAAAGATCGTTTTCAGGTACTCCTGATTTTCCCTCAGTTTCCCCTCATACACCTTGCGATCGGTGATATCTTTTGCAGTGCATACTATGCAGTCGGCTTCGCCGCCCTTGCCCTTGACGGCAGATCTGCTAAAAAGGACGGGTATCAGCCCGCCCGTTTTTGTCTTAAAGTATGTCTCATAATTTCTCAATTCATACAGTTCGCCAGGCCTTTTAAAACCTTCTCCTGCAATGGCGGCACCATCTTCTTCATTAAATAATATTGAACATGGTTTGCCGATAACCTCATCCCTTTCATATCCTAAAAGATCAAACAACGCCTTGTTCGTCATCTGAATCTTTGAATCAAGATCGATCACAATCAAAGGATCGATCATGCTTTTGATGATATTGTTCACATAGTCCATTGAAACGGTTGTTTTTTTCAGATTCTCTGTCATCTGGTTGAAGGAGGAGGCAAGCTCCTGTATCTCGTCATCAGAATCGACCTTCGCGTCTATACCCAGATTTCCTTTTCCGATTTTTTGAGATATTCCCACGAGTTCTATCAAGGGGCGTGTAATCCCTCTGGCTATAAGAAGACCCATAAATACAAGAATCAATATCCCTATAAGGCCGTAAAGGCTGCCTGTCTTTATTACACCCATGGAAAGCTCTCTTACCAGTTCCACATCTATCGGGATCATCATGTGACCCGCTATCCCTTTGTTTTCAGGGTCAACAAAGGATAAAAAACCGACTACCTGTTCCCTGCCTCCAAGATAGACCCTGTTAAGTGTCCCTTCCTTTTTCCCGTTTAACATTTGCACGATCCTTGGGGAGAGGTTTATTTCAGGTACGGAGCCGGATGAACAGGATGATGCGGCTATCCTGTTATTGAGAAACAGATAAACCGGAGTTCCCAGCTCTTTTTCTATGTGCCTGCATAACATGCTGCCAATATGGCGGTGCAGGCATACAGAACCGATTATTCGGTCATTTTGTGAGATGGGTGTCAGGATATTGATCGTAAGTTCGTTTTCGAACGTCCTTATTGAGACCCTTTCAGATGGCGGTTCGGAGGAGTATTCGAGTCCCTTTTCTATATTGGCTGGGATACGGTGCAGATTGTTGCCCAAGCCTTTGGGTTCGGGGAGGTATTCGGGGCCCTTTTCTGGACCGGGGCGTTGAGAGAATTCCTTTGGCATTGTAAGACCGCCATGGGCGTTTTCAGCGATGACCTTTCCTTCCTGATCGAGCACCTGGATTACATAATTTTCTGTATAGCCTTCCACTGCCTTTAAAAGCATCTCCATTATAGGCAATTGATCCTGCTTGATCAGCAATTGGCCCAAGACAGAAGAAAGATGCCTCATCTGGCTTGTCATAAAATCCTTGGTTATCTCAAAATGATATTCAGCTACGTTAATCTTGACCTGGGCCTCCTTTTGTATAATAAGGCGGGCCTTTTCATCCACGAAGTGACTCAAAGACCCTACAAGCGATATTATCAGCACGGAAAAGATGATTACAAAAGGCCAGAGAATCTTTCGGAATATCTTTCCTTTACCCTTTGCTGTCAAGGCGATATTACCTCCTCCATGCCTTCCCGTGTTTCTTCTTTTTGCCCCTTTTGTCCTTTTAAAAAAAAGATCATCCCCAATAGCCAACTCAAACCGAAGGTTATAAATACCCCCATAAATCCAGCGAAAGCGCTGGAGATCTTTTCGTTAGAGATGCAAGGGACTTTGTAACCGGAGAAAGGCGCTCTGAAATAGACGACCTCATTGGTCTCAGCGAATCCGCAATCCATTGCCAGTTTTTCCAGGCCGTCCGGTTCTCGGGAGGCAAAAGGGGAAACAATAACTGCTATTAACAGCGACATGGTTAGCAGAAAAAGCCAGGTCTTTATGCCTTTTTTCCGGCAGGATGAGGGAGAAGACTGTTTTATTATCCTCACCCTTGAAAAGACAGGCCAGCCATGGCCGGTATTTTGAATCACAATCAATAATAAGATGGTTACAATACCTTCCATCACCCCAACCATTACATGCGGCCCCACCATGGGGCCCAGGGTGACCGCCAGCGAATCTATTCCGGAGACGGCAAGCATCAGGCAAACTGTGATTGCGGTTATCAGCAGGGTTAACCAGGAGGATATAAATGCCCCTATATATGTGCCATAGGGTTCGATAACAAGCGATTTGAAGATTTTATAGAGATAATAGCCAAGAAAGGTGCTTATGATAACGATGGTAAGCAGATTGGGCCCAAGGCTTAGCATGCCTCCGTCCTGGAAAACCATGGCCTGGACAACATGCATAAGGCTTACAACAATGGTGGACATAAAGGGCCCAAGGACGATGGCGGCAAATACACCGCCCATAAAATGACAGGAAGAACCCCTGGTTACGGAAAAATTTGCCATTTCCACTGAAAAGACGAAGGCCGCCACCGCCGCTGCAAGCGTAATGGTATGGCGATCAAGCCTCCTCCAGACCTTTTTTATACAATACCCGATTATGGCAAGGCAGACAGCATTTATTGTGACGCAAAGGCCGATGCTGTAAAAACCGTCAGGCGCATGCATAAGATTCTCCTTTGTTATGGTTCGTAAGGCCCGCCTATGGTTAAAGCGCTATAAATAATTATAACATACTTATATTGGAATAAGATATGATTCCATAAGCCTTCGGTTCACAAAAAAGGTTTCATCTGAAAAATTCTAAATTCCGGCTTTCGCCGGAATGACGAAAAAAGGGATATTCATTCCCCTTTGCGAATCGAAGATTCATGAGGGTTTCATGTTTAGCAAATTTTGTTGTTAAAGGTTGCCAATCTTTATCTTGAAAATGTAACCCAAAAGGTGGCTTTATAAGTAAAAAACCTGATTTTATTGAATTTTATTTATTATATTCCCCTTGGTATATTAATTGCTGTTATCTTTATATTAAAGAGGGTTTTATTTAATCCATATTTTTATTTAATCCATATTTTCATCCTTCAATCCCACAGGTTGCCATATGGGGGGATGTGATTAATTTTATTATCGTTCAATCTTGTTTATTTGTCTCGAAAATAGACTTCGTTGTTTATTTTCATGATTCGTGGCGGCCCGAAGGGCCATGAGCGTTTGTCTCGAAAATAGAATTATATTTTCATACTTCGTGACGCCCTGAAAGGGTATGAGGGTTTATTAAGTTTAGAAAGGAAGAGAGGTCAAAAAAGATGAAAAGTTTAAGCAAGAATCTGTACTCTGTTTTTATTGTGGTTTTAATCGTATTTTTGACATGCGGTTTGTCAACAGCCCAGAATTACAGCCTGAATTGGCAAGCGTCATTATTGTCGGCGGCAGGTTTATGGCCCTATAACTTTATAGGCAATGATTTGTTAATTACAAATTATCAAATGTACCCCAGTTATGGTATCTCTAAACAGTATCAGGGATATTTCACCACCGACACTTTCAAAAATATTCAATCCGTTATATTTGGAAGTCAGGCATATCATCCTTATATAAATATCACCGGCAAATACTTCGGACTGCCTTCACAGTATGGGTATCATGGGACAGATCAACCTTTCTATTCAACGGGTTATGATCTATTGAATACCCTGAATAATGCGGCTATTTGTTCATGTGTCGCAAGCAGGGAAGCTTATACCCCTGTCATGTCCAGCACACAAGGACAATTTGGATCGTCAAGTCAATATAATCTTATAAACCCTGCCAATATGGGCGCCTGGCCGGCTGTTTGCAATTGGACGAATCCTTTCCTGCTTCCATGGCAGAAACCTTATTTGTTAAATGCCTCGTCGGATATCCCTAATCCTTCTGAAGATACATCAAAGAGAATGGGCTTGGTGCTTCTATCAGAAAGTAGTGACAGTGTGGCAGGTCTCAATAATTTCGTTTATGAATTGCAAAGCAGGGGGATACCGGCTTTACTTGGGGTTACGGCAAGTTTCGCTGTCGCAAATTGCGAAAATATAAAGAAGCTGCAAAAATACGGTGTGGAAATACGAGCGTCATATTCTTCTGAAGCATTTTGGGACAAACCGTATGACGAACAGTATCAACTTATGAGAGATACTATACAGACCATTGAGGCTTGTATTGGAAAACGTGTAAGGGTATTTGGATCTCGATATTTTGCTTATGATGAAAACACAGTGAAGGCCGCCGAAGCGCTCGGCATTGAATATGTCCTTGCAAGAGGCACAAGTGGTGCAAAAGCTACAATTTATAAGCCTCATGAATATAATGTCAAGATATTTTCTGTTTCAAATGTTGATTCAGAGAAATGGGGGACAGGTAGCCTTTGTGACTATAGCTACTGGTCACGGGAAGGCTCAATTGAACAATTTAGGGAGGAACTTTTTGGCTCTTTAAATTATGATAAAATATCACCTGTTTCTCATACTTATATCGGTGGACTCAAGGCATCATGGATGGAAGTTTATCTTGACTTTTTTGATAATGCAGATGTCAACTGGGTTAATCTGGATGTTTTTGGCGCCATAGACGTAACCCTTCCATTTTCGGAAATCCCTCAAAACAGGGAAGTACAATATACAACACCTATCCCGTTGATTCCATTGAATGAAGAACCTGATGTGGAAAACCTGCATAACCTTGATGATTTTCCGCCTGTAGCGGACGTCGGGGATAAGATTGTGATGTTTCACAACAATGCAGGGTCTATGTGTTTGGAGGCATTAAACTTTTTGAGCACAATTCAGTATACCGTTGAAGAGCATCTTACCACTGAAGCGGGATTTTGGGACACACTGGATGCGATGAAGGCGTTGTTTGGCTCAAGCCAGGGCGTATCCAATTCCTTCGGCTATTTCCCGATTATATTCATCAAGGATAAGGCCTTCTCCGGATTCAATGATTTTGTTAAGAATGAGATATTAAATACTATATGATGTCCCTCCCCACCCTTACCAGCCCGCCGCTTGGAAAAGCGGCGGGCTTTTTTATGTGCATGGTAAGCAGAAAAAGCCGCCTTCCGGATAATCTGCGCCAAAAACATTGGAAGTTATGATCTCCATCAAACATATAAGGCCCAGCCTTGACATCCACATCTGACAATGCCATAATTTACAACAAATTAAACAATTCAATTTTTTGAAATGTAAAGCGCCTTATAATCATGATATTTTATGGTAAAAAAAGGAGGATGGTTTCATGTCAACGTTTTTGATGGGTAAGAAGATAGGGATGACCCAGATTTTTAAAGATAATGGAGACACTGTTCCGGTCACCGTGATTCAGGCCGGGCCGTGTATTGTATGCCAGAAAAAGACACCAGAAAAGGACAATTATTCGGCGGTTCAACTGGGATTTCTGCCCAAGAAGCCTGAGAGGGTTAAAAAGCCGTTGGCCGGCCATTTTAAGAAGGCAGGCGTCACTCCCCAGAGATTTCTTCGCGAATTCAGGGTCGATGAGAAGGATGCCCAGGGATACGAAGCAGGCCAGGAGCTAAAGGTCGACAGGTTCAAAGATGGAGATTATGTGGACATCACAGGCACATCAAAGGGAAGAGGTTTTGCCGGTGTCATCAAAAGGCACGGTTTTCATGGCGCACCTGGCAGCCACGGCACCCATGACAATGACCGCCACGGCGGATCTGTCGGCAGCTCTTCTTTCCCTTCCAGGGTATTCAAAGGGTTGAGAATGGCCGGACGGATGGGATGCGACAGGGTGACGGTTCAGAATCTTAAGGTAATCCAGGTACGCCCTGAACAGGATTGTCTGCTTGTGCAGGGGGCAGTGCCAGGTGCAAAGAATGGGGTGCTGTTGATCAGGAAGGCAATCAAGAAGGCTTAATCCATATGCTCAGGAAAATGTTTTCCCCCCATGCCGTCGCTGTAATAGGGGCGGCGAGGGAACAGGGCAAAGTCGGACATGAGATACTAAAAAATCTGATCCTTGGTGGATTTCATGGTCATTTGTATCCTATAAATCCGAAGGCGGACAGGATCCTCGGCAAGAAATGCTTTCCTGATGTTCTTTGTATAAAAGGCCAGATTGACCTTGCTATTATTGTCTTGCCGGCTAATCTGGTGACCAGGTGTCTTGAGGAGTGCGGTCAAAAGAAGATCCCGATGGCCATTATAATATCAGCGGGCTTCAAGGAGACAGGAAAGGATGGGGCCGCCATTGAACGCGAGATGCTGGCCTGCGCCCGCCGTAATAAGATCCGTATCCTGGGTCCCAATTGTCTGGGATTGATTGATACGGATTCATGCCTGAACGCCTCTTTTTCAAGGGATATGCCTCTCCCAGGAGATATCGGATTTTTTTCTCAGTCCGGGGCGCTTGGCACAGCGATCCTTGACTGGGCAATCGGGGAGAAAATCGGGTTTTCCAAGTTCGTCAGCCTGGGAAATAAGGCGGATATATCTGAAATAGATATTATGAAGGTCCTGGGGGAGGACAATCAGACCAAGGTCATCCTCGGATATCTTGAAAGCATAGAAAACGGCGCTGAATTTATTAACATAGCCAGAACAATCTCAGCGAAAAAGCCTGTCATAATAACAAAGTCAGGCAGCACCGCGGCAGGTGCCAGGGCCGCCTCTTCCCACACAGGTAGCCTTACCGGTTCAGAATCTGCCTTCAACGCAGCCTTTGAGCAAAGCGGGATCATCAGGGCAAATTCCGTTCAGGATCTATTTAATTATGCCCTTGCCTTTGCCTATCAGCCCCTCCCAAGCGGCAATAACCTTGTAATACTTACCAATGCAGGAGGCCCTGGCATTATGGCTGCCGATGCATGTGAAAGATTCAAAGTAAACCCTGTCACACCCGGAAAAGATACCATTGAGAAACTGGCGGGTTTTTTGCCGCCTGCAGCCGGACTTTATAACCCAGTGGACATCCTGGGGGACGCCGACGCTAAAAGATACAAGAATGCATTAGAGACGGTTGTGAATGACCGCAGGCTCCATGGTGTTATCAATATATTGACTCCGCAGGCCATGACGGAGGTCACACAGACCGCCGAGGTGCTGGGCGAGGTTTCCATGAACACCAATAAGCCCATCCTTTCCGTGTTTATGGGGGAATACACGGTAAAGGAGGGGAAGGAGCGATTGTCAAAGTATAAGATACCGAATTATACCTATCCCGAGCATGCTGTGGAGGCATTCAGCAAGATGTGCTACTATCAAACATGGATTAACAAGCCTCCCCAGAACTATAGAACTATTAAGGGTGACAAGGCACGTGTCAGGCAGGTACTCGAAAAGGCGATGGCTGATGAAATTATGACCCTCAGCGAACAGAAGGCAAGGGAGATACTGGACGCGTATCATTTTAACCTGCCCGAGTATCTTGTAGCCGAGACATCCGATATGGCGATAGAATTCGCAGAGAAGATAGGTTTCCCTGTAGTCCTGAAGGTTGTGTCTCCCCATATACTTCACAAATCGGATATCGGCGGGATCAAGACAGGGATACAAACCAAAAAACAGGTTGAAAACGCCTTTCATGATATTATTGTGAGGTGCCGTCGCTTTATGCCAAAGGCCCATATCCAGGGAGTAGCGGTACAGAATATGTATCAGGATATCCGTGAGGTAATCATCGGGATGTCAAGGGATCCGCAATTTGGCCCGTTGATCATGTTCGGTCTGGGAGGCATATATGTGGAGGTACTGAAGGATGTCACATTCCGGATCGCCCCTGTCAGCGAGGAAGAGGCGGTATCAATGGTCAGGGGGATACGTTCATATCCTTTATTAAAGGGTGTAAGAGGGCAAAAGGCAGCGGATATAGATGCGGTCGTGGATGCCATAATCCGCCTGTCTCAGCTCTCAATGGATTTCCCGGAGATTTGTGACGCTGATATCAATCCACTCGCTGTTATGGTGTCGGGAAAAGGGGCGGTTGCAGTCGATGCCAGGTTTACCATTTGTCATTAGCCAATATGGGGATGGCCTCGTAAAAAGTAATTTAGATGCTGAAAAACCAGGATTATATCACCAAAATAGACATCAGATTTACAATATCAAACTTATTTTTAGGGACGTTTTAGACTTTTTACGAGACCATCAATATGGCCTGACTGCCATAAATAAACTTGACTATTTTTCATACAAACCCCCGTGCCGCTTTGCGGCACTACGAAGGATGAAAATAAACAACGAGGTTTATTTTCGAGACAAAGAGGAGAACGAAAAATGATTTCTCTTTATATAGGATCCACCAGCCCTTATTCAGGCAAAAGCCTTATTTGTATAGGATTAGGAAGACAGTTTGAAAAGGATGGATTGGGCATAGGATATTTCAAACCCGTTGGGTATTCATTGACAAGGGAAGCAGGACAGATCACCGATGAAAACGCTGTGTTTGTCAAGCAGGCCCTTTCCCTGGATGAGCCGTTGGATGAGCTCTGCCCTGTAATTGTGACCCAGGACATGATCATACAGGCGTACAAAGGCAAAGTGGCAGGATTGGACAAGAAGGTTATGGAGGCACATAAAAGGCTTTCAAAGGATAAGGATATTGTCCTGATAGGGGGTGGGAAAAATATATATGATGGCGCTTTTTTAGGCGTCTCAGGGATTTCTATAATCAAAAGGCTGGACGCCAGGGTGATTCTTGTGGACAAGTATGAAGAGGATGTCTACATTGATTGTGTCCTGGCAGTCAAAGAGGCATTAGAAGACAGGCTTGCCGGCGTTATAATGAACAGGGTGTCCAGGGAGGATGAAGGCTGTCTTAAAAGAAGGGCAGTGCCTTTTCTGGAGGAAAGGGGCATCCCTGTGCTGGGTATGCTTCCGTATGATTCGCTTCTCAATGCTGTGACGGTAGGGGAGTTAAAAGAGATACTGAATGGAGAGATCATTTGCTGCGAGGACAGGGTTGACGATCTTGTTGAGAGTTTTAGTGTTGGCGCTATGAATGTGGACAGCGCCCTCAAATATTTTCGTCTAAAAAAGAATAAGGCGGTTATTACAGGAGGGGACCGCTCGGATATCCAGTTGGCTGCCCTGGAGACATCCGTGAAATGCCTGCTGCTTACAGGTAACCTGTATCCTAATGACATAATTATAAATCAGGCCGAGGAGCGCAATGTCCCCATCATGATAGTAAAGAATGACACATTCAGCACTATCGAAGAGTGCGAGCGGATACTCGGCAGGATAAGGATAAGGGATGAACGCAAGGTAAAAAGGGCTGTGGATATGGTCAGAGAACATATCCAATTTGAACGTGTTTACGAGATTTTAGGACTTAGCCTTAAATAAAAAGGATGAGCACATGGGATGTAATAGGAATAGGCGCCCTCAACTGGGACATTATCTATGAACTCCCAAACCTGAATATTCTGGATGAACTTGATATATCCATTTCACCTGGCAGGGAAATACACCTGGAAGGTGTCATATTGAAACCCCTTCTCATTCTTTTGGAAAGATATGGTAAAAAAAAGGCTGAATCAGGCGGGGGGCAGGCGGCTAACACAGCCTATGCCCTTGCAAGAATGGGTTTCAAGACAAAGGTCATCGGCAAGACAGGCAATGACAGATGGGGAGACCTTATACTTCAGTGCCTTAGCGGCGTTGACACTACGGGCGTTGCAAGGGAGGGAGAATCAGGCATATGTATATCGATCCTCACACCGGATGAGGAAAGAAGCCTGATAGTCTTTCCAAATGTTAATGATAATATGGATATCAGGGAACCGGATATGGAATCCCTTTGCGGTTCACGTTTTCTTCACCTTACGTCCTTTTCCGGACAAAGTCCCCTTCATGCCCAGATCGGGCTTTTAAAAAAGATGGGAAAAAACAGCCCTTTTATTAGCTTTGATCCAGGCAATCTCTACGCCAGGCTGGGGATGGATTCCCTTTTGCCTATCCTGGAAAGGGCCTTTTGCCTGTTTGCCACAGAAAGCGAGCTTGAAATGATCACCTGCTTGACCGGCGAGGAGGCCGTTCTCCGGATTTTGGAAACAGGTATAAGAATGGTTATTTGCAAACAGGGGGCAAGGGGGGCTTATTTAATGGATCACAGGAAAAGGCGATGGGATTTTCCCCCTCTGAAGGTGGATATAAAGGATTCTACAGGTGCGGGTGATTGCTTTGCCGCAGGATTCATTGCAGGCATTCTAAAAGGAAAGGATATTGAGACATGCGGCCGTTTAGGAACTCTTGCGGCGGCATCCTGCATAAAAGGCTATGGCAGGGAATCCTATCCGGATGAGGATATTTTTGTGCAATAATAAAGTTTGATGGCCTCGTAAAAAGTAATTTTAACGATGAAAAATCAAGATTATATCGACATAATATGTATCAAATTTATAATATCAAACTTATTTTTAAGGGCATTTTAGACTTTTTACGAGGCCATCAAGTGTTATTATCAGGAAAAAAGGAGGCGGGGGGATGTTCAAAAAGAAAAGCCTATTTATTAACCTGTTATGCTATGCGGTTTTAATAAGCCTTTTTACAGGCGCTCAGGCAAAAGCCGACTATGTCAGCTCTGTTGAGGGCCTAATATATAATATGGTTAATCAGGAAAGGACATCCAGAGGATTGTCTTCGTTATCTCGTCACTCGAGACTTGAGGGCATGTCCAGGGTGCATAGCCTGCACATGTACAATCAAGGCGAGATGTCGCATACATCGAATGTCTCTGGATATGAAACACTTTCTGACCGGGCTTCCAAGGCAGGCGTTACAGGCTGGTCTCACCTGGGCGAGAATGTCGGCAACTTATCTGATCCTTATGGATATTACAGCACTGCTCAAAAGATTGCCGATGCCGTAATGAAAGCATGGATGGACAGCTCAGGCCATAGAGAAAATATTTTGTATAACTCTTTTAGCCATATCGGCGTAGGGGTCTATGAACAAAACGGGGAATACTATTTCACTCAGCATTTTGCCGCCTTCCATAATCAACCGCCTCCGGACGATTATTATTCGAACGATAACCCTGCTGACAACAATTACGACAGCACCGGCGCATGGACATTTAATAATAATTCCATGGGATTCAACAATATTAATAATCTTATGCGTGGATTATTATCAAATAATACCTTTAGCGCAGGCAATTTTTTAAACAGCGGGTTGTATAGCGGCGGCTTATCTGGCGGAGTATTATACGGTGGTTTATTGTACGGCGGCGGACTATATGGCGGAGGGTTGTATAGCGGCATTTCCATTGGCAACCTTTTGGGAGGAGGGCTATATGGTGGCGTTTCCTTTGGCAATGGGCTGTATGGCGGAGGGCTATATGGCGCTGGAATGTATGGCGGCGGACTATACAGCGGCAGCCCCTTGGGCACTGGGATTTACAGTGGCAGCCTTTATGGCAGCCGATTGTACGGCGGCAGTTTTTTTGGCGGTGGACTATATGGTATCGGATTGTATGGCGGCGGACTATATGGCGGCAGCTTTTTGGGCGGATTGTACGGCGGAGGTCTCTTTGTCTGAGGATTGTATGTTTGCAGAATATACGGCGGCAGCCTCTTTGGTACACTCGAAGTACAGAAATTATTATGGGAGAGCAAGCTATGGGCGTCAATATAGGATGGTTCACAACAGGCAGGGACATAGAGGCTGTAAACCTTTTAAATATAGTATATCATGGCATAAAGGAAGGCAGGATCGACGGACGGATTTCTTATCTTTTTCTGAACCGTGAAAAGGGCGAAGGGCCTTTTTCTGATACGATTATTGACATGGGAAAGGAATGGCGGATACCGGTTGTTTGTGTGTCTTCTTCCAGGTTTATGCCGGAATTTCGAAGGAAGGCGCACGGATGCCATGACACAATGGCAGAATGGCGCGAGAAATACCATCTTGAGGTCATGCGAAGGCTCGAAGTTTATGAGGCCGGATTTTCTGTCTTGGCCGGCTATATGCTGATTGCCGGGCCTTCTATGTGCATGAGGCTCAACCTTATAAATCTGCATCCTGCCCTGCCTCACGGACCTTCAGGCACATGGCAGGAGGTTGTCTGGCAATTGATAGATAAAAGGGCTGATGAAAGCGGGGTAATGATCCATAAGGTGACCAAGGAGCTTGATAAGGGGCCGGCAATAGCATATTGTTCATTTAGAATCGGCGCAGGCAGGTTTCCTGATCTGTGGAGGGATATGGATGAAAAACTCGATCGATTGACCCTCAAGCAAATCATATCCATTGAAGGTGAAAAAAACGCCCTTTTTCAGGCGATCCGCCAGGAGGGGGTCAAGAGGGAAATCCCGCTTCTTTTTGAGACCATTCGCTGTCTGAGTTGCGGAAGATTTAAGATTGAAGGCGACTCTGTTTATATTGATGGCATTGAATCAAGGGGTGGAGTTTGCATGAATGAGGAAGTTGAAAGGATTATTGGCCAAAATAGATAATGGAGGTCAAAGGGTTTGTTAATAGCGATTGACTGTGAAGGGCCGCTTACCAAAAATGACAATGCGCTTGAATTAAGCAGGCATTTCATCCCGGATGGAGAAAGGCTGTTCACACAGTTGAGCCGGTATGATGACATCCTGGCATATATGTTAAAGAGGCCTGGCTACCGGCCAGGTAATACGCTCAAACTGATATGCCCATTTTTCAAGGCGTTTGGCGTAGATAATCAGGTTATAAAGGATTTTTCATCTGCCCATCTGCTTGTCATGCCTGGGGCCGGTTCATTTCTCAGATGGGTAACCGAACAAACCGACGGTTTTATCATAAGCACAAGCTACAGGCAATATATCCAGACCCTGTGCGAGGCTACAGGCTTTCCTGTCCAGAACACTTTTTCCACCAATCTGGATATGGATTTTTTGGATCCCCCGGAAGAAGAGGCCCTGAAGGTAAGGGCTATGGCAGCGAGGATTGTCAATCTCCCTCTCATGGACTGGCCTTCGGATATAAGGTCCATTGATGGGTTTTCTAATGAAGCAAGGTCTGTCTTTTATTCTATAGACAGGATCATGACAACCGAACTGGAAGAAATGAGCATAGGCGGATATCTGAAAAAGGTTGAGCCTGTCGGAGGCACAGAAAAGGCCAGGGCGGTCGGCGAATGCTGCAGAAGAACAGGACAGCAAATATCCAGTGTGATTTATATAGGCGACAGCATAACCGATGTGGACGCATTCAGGATGGTTCGGGATGGCGGAGGCATGACGGTCTCGTTTAACGGGAACCGCTATGCTGTGGATGCGGCGGAGATGGCTTGTCTTGCCAATCATTCGAATATTCTGGCTGTTATATGTCAGGTATTTTCGGAACAGGGAAGAAGAGGCGTTGCGGATATGGTAGATAGATGGGAGGATGGGCATGCCTTTGACAACAAGACATTATATCCTTCATCACCGGCTGCATTGGGAATGCATGGGGAGGAGATATTACGCTATTTTTTGGGAAAGAATGGATTATCTTATTCACAATTTGAAGCGGAACTTTTGGCAAATGAAAAAAAACATCCATCATATCTCTCGATGATTACGGATGAGAACCGGCTTGATATTATCGAATTAAGCGAGCGGTTTAGGCTCCAGGTCAGGGGAGAAGAGATAGGGAGGCTTGGATAGTGGCGGATATTAAACCCTTTAAGGGTATAACTTATAATAATGAAATAATAAAGAATATGTCCCTGGTTATTGCCCCGCCTTACGATGTCATCTCACCGGAAGAACAGGATCAGCTTTACGGGCAAAGCCTGTATAACATTATAAGGCTGATCAAGGGGAAGGAGTTGCCAGGCGACAACCCTGAGAATGACCCTTGCACGAGGGCCAACAACTATTTTCAGGAATGGCTCAGGGACAAGATCCTGGTTCAGGATAAAGACGAATGCTTTTATGCGTTGCAGGATGAATACAGGCTGGAGGATGGCACAAAGAAAGTGAGAAAGGGATTCTTTGCGCTTTTCAGGCTGGAGGAGTTTGGCGCAGGATGCATATATCCTCATGAGAGGACCCTTGCAGGTCCAAAGGAAGACAGGTTCCGTTTGATGAAGGCATGTTCTGCCAATTTCAGTTCAATCTTCAGCCTCTATTCTGATCCTGATCGCATAATAGACAGATATATGGAGGAGGATGTGTGGTCCAGTCCGCCTGACATGGAACTTTTGTCACAGCAAAGGGTTTTGCACAGATTGTGGCGCGTCAGCGACCCTTTGCTTTGTAGCAAAATGACAGACGCCATGGCCGAGCAAAAGATATTTATCGCGGATGGCCACCACCGCTATGAGACTGCGCTTAATTATCAGAAATTTATGAGGGAACGGTTTGGAATCAAAAAGGATTTGCATCCTTACGATTACTGTATGATGTATTTTACAAATACGCAGGAAAAAGGATTGAGCATCCTCCCCTATCACAGGGTGGTCAAAAATCTTTCCCAGCATCTTTTGGATCTTCTTGAATATGAACTGCAGAAATGGTTCGATGTCAGGGCGATAAATTTTGACGGCATATCTGTCACAGAGGCTACAGCCCGCAAAGATCTTATAAGGCTTATGGCGAAAAACGGCGACAACCGCCCTTCCTTCGGCCTGTATATGGGGAAAAGGGTGTATTATCTTCTGGTATTAAAAACTGAGGCAGACATAGAAAAGCTTGTGCCAGGAAAAGGGTCTATGGCATTGAAGTCATTGGATGTAAACATACTGCACTCACTTATCCTGGATAAGATACTTGGGATCTCGGCAAAGGATTTTGAACACAGGGGCACACTCATGTTTGTCCATGACCTTAGAGATGCCCTGGGACTGGTTAATATGAAAACATGCCAGGCAGCTTTTATCCTCAATCCCACAAGGATGGATCAGGTTATGAACATCGCCCTAAGGGGCGAGAAGATGCCTCAGAAATCGACGTTTTTCTATCCTAAGCTTCCATCAGGGCTGGTCATCAGGAAGATTGCCTAAACCCTCATTGCCATAATCCTAACCGTTTACCATGCCCAAAAAAGCGGAGCGGTTGCCATAAAAGGCACAAAATATGCTGCAAGGATTAATCTTGTAAATTATGCGCATGATATAATAAACATGGATTTTCATTACGATAATTATGGTAAGTCATGAAGAGGTTCCTGGCACAAACTTTATCTTAAGCCCCATCCAGGGAAGCAG
>JAFGSM010000235.1 GCA_016934595.1 bacterium
AAATATAATAGCCGAAGAGTCACGGAAAAGCGGGCTCTGGCGGGATTCGGTTATCAAGCAGGCACCTGTGTTAGTTCTGAAAGGCGCAAATATGCCGGCTGTTGAAATTGAGATGGATTTTCTGACATCGCCTCAGGGAGAGGAGCGTTTAATGGATCAGTGGCACCAGCAAAGGATTTGCGAGGTATTTTACAGGGCTATTATCCGTTTCGGATATGAATTCGAGGGAGACCCAAATGGAACAGAGTGGTAAAATAAGGGTATTTCTGGGTATTGTGCTGGTCCTTATTTTTGCAGGCGTTATTGTTCTTTTCTGGATAGGCCATATAAATCACAAAGGCATTATATCTGAAGGGGAGAAGACAGATATGGCTATCCAGCAAACGGAAGAGGTTATAAAGAAGGAGTTGAGGCTGTATTTTGGCTCTGAAGATGATTTTTGGAGGATCGAAACCAGACAGGCCGCTGTCTCATCGGATCATATGGAGGACATGATCCGGCAGGTTGTTGAGGAACTCTTGAAAGGCCCCGAGAATCAGGAAAACAACCCTATACCTCAGGGCACAAGGATCATGGCTATTTTTCTGGATCAAAACGGGATCGCCTATATCGATCTTTCTGAAGAGATACGCACAAATCATCCAGGCGGGACATGGGGAGAATTGATGACCATCTATAGCATTGTAAATACGGTAATGGATAATTTTGATGCAGTAAAAGGGGTAAAGATACTGGTTATGGGCAAAGAGATAGAGACCCTTAAGGGCCATATCGATACCCGTTATCCTCTTGTATTTAGAAAGCAGCCGTGAAAGATAAATCCCTTAGCCCTATTGGGGTATTTGATTCAGGTTTGGGCGGGCTGACAGTGCTTGCGGAGCTTCTTAAGGCACTTCCTAATGAAAAGATTATATATCTTGGGGATACTGCAAGGGTGCCTTATGGCAATAAATCACCCCAGACCGTAATAAGATATTCTTTGGAAAATACAAGGTTTCTTTTAAACAAATCGGTCAAGCTTCTTATCGTTGCCTGCAATACCGCATCTGCTTTTAGTATAGATGCCATAAGGTCGGCTTTTTCTGTGCCTTGCATAGGGGTGATTCAGCCTGGTGCCAGAGCGGCGGTTCAAAAAGCCTTTTCTTCCAGCGTAGCAGTCATAGGCACATCAGGAACCATACATAGCCGGGCATATCCAGAGGCAATACACAGGCTAAACCCGGATATGATGGTCTTCGAAAAGGCATGTCCGCTTTTTGTTCCATTGGTTGAGGAGGGCTGGGTGGATAATCATGTTACAGAAGAAGTGGCGAGGATATATCTTGGGCATCTGACCGGAAAGAATATCGGCGCCATGATTTTGGGATGCACACATTATCCGCTTCTCAAGCCTGTGATATCCAGGGTCATGGGCCCTGATATCATGCTTATAGATTCTGCTGAGGAAACCGCATATGAGGCAAAAAATACCCTGAAAGATTTTGGGCTTCTTGCCACAAACGGTGCCCAAGGCGGCTATCAGATATTCGTCACGGATTTGCATGGACAGTTTTCAAAGGTTGCAGGGCTTTTTCTCAAGGAGCATCGGTTGCCGGTTGAGCAGGTGGCTCTGGATGAAATGGTTTAAGATTATACCGGAAAGGGAAGGTAATGAGGAAGGATAAAAGAGGATCGGATGAGTTACGCCCTGTTAAGATTGTCACTGATGTAATGAAATATGCCGAGGGCTCGGCAATTATAGAGGTTGGTGACACAAAGGTTATATGCACCGCCAGCATGGATGATAAAGTCCCTCAATTCTTGATCGGCAGCGGAAAGGGCTGGATCACCGCGGAATATGGCATGCTGCCCAGATCGACATACAACAGATCAGTCAGGGATGCCTCCAGAGGTAAAATCTCCGGGCGCAGTCATGAGATACAAAGACTGATCGGAAGGTCATTGAGGACCATTGTAGACCTTCACGGGTTGGGGGAAAGGACTATCTGGATAGACTGTGATGTCATCCAGGCTGACGGAGGGACAAGGACGGCGTCAATAACAGGGGCCTTTTGCTCCCTTTACTGCGCCATGGAAAAGATGAAATCAAAGGGACTTATTCCAACCCTGTTGTTGAGGGATTATCTTGCCGCCGTCAGCGTGGGGACGTTGACGGGGATGCCGATGCTTGATCTTGACTATGATGAGGATTCAAGGGCATCTGTGGACATGAATGTGGTGATGACCGGCCAGGGTCTGTTTGTGGAGATTCAGGGCACAGCAGAAGATGCCCCTTTTGAGGAAACCGTGTTTGATGAGTTTCTTGGACTGGCAAAGAAGGGCATAGCGGAACTCATTTCTATTCAAAAGAAGGTCTTGGGCCCTCTTTTTTGATCCGCTATGGAACTTATCATCGCTACCCGAAATGTCCACAAGGTGACTGAAGTAAAATCAATCTTGTCTGATTTGGGCATGACAATTCTTTCCCTGCATGACATAACAGAGCGTATTTCAATAATGGAGACAGGATTAACCTTTGTTGAGAATGCAAAGCTGAAGGCGCTGAAGGTAGCAGTCCATGTGGACGGGATTATCTTGGCGGATGACTCCGGCCTTGAGGTGGATGAACTGGGCGGTGAGCCCGGCGTTTTTTCAGCACGTTACGCAGGACCGGAAGCAACAGACATAGAAAATAACCGGAAGCTGCTTGCCGCGATGGAGGGCGTCCCCTGGGAAAGAAGGCAGGCAAGGTTCCGCTGTGTAATAGCCCTGGTTGATTTCAAAAAGAGGCTTTATATATCCGAAGGCGTATGCGAAGGAATAATAGCATTTGAGCCTTCTGGTCAATGCGGTTTCGGTTACGATCCGATATTTTATTTGCCGCAATATGGTTCGACTATGGCCCAGTTGCCGCCTGAGATCAAAAACAGTATAAGTCACAGGGCAAGGGCCTTAGAAAAGGCCAAAGGGATACTGAAAATACAAACCTGTCGATGACTCATCCGCTTGCCGTATAGAGGCATTGATCCATTGTCCTCATGTTGACTTTCGACATCCTGTCAAGCTATAATTACAGTATATTGGCATAGAATGCAGGCGATTTAATGGATTTGACAGCAATTCTCATTATGACGCTTTTTAACACAATATATGATATTTATTCTAACTGAATATACAATATCCGGCAATGTTTATTTCCTTATTTGTTAATTATTCAGCCTGTTCTCGGGGCGTAGCGCAGCCTGGTAGCGCATCGGTTTTGGGAACCGAGGGTCGGAGGTTCAAATCCTCTCGCCCCGACTTTATTTATTTGATTTGAGTATTTATTGTAAAAATGATGGTTTCTTAAAAAATGATGGATCATGATTCAGACAAATTACCTTTTGCCGGTTGTTCCGTCCTGGTTGTAGATGATGACCGGCTGTCAAGGGCATCTTTGATCAGGAATCTGCAAAAAGACAGCAGGGAGATGGGATACAAGGTGAAAGAGGCAGAAGGCGGAACACAGGCATTGGATTTATTTAATGCGGAATCCTTTGACCTTGTCTTGACAGATCTCTTGATGCCTGATATTGACGGGATTGAGTTGCTGAAACAGATAAAGGCAGTGTCTCCTAAAACAGAGGTGGTGATCATTACCGGATATGGAACCCTTAGCTCAGCAATAGATGCCATGCATTATGGGGCGTATGATTATATATTGAAACCCTGGTCAGAGGGGGAACTCAGGCTTAGGGTAAGAAAGGGATTGGAAAAAAGGATACTGGAGGAAAAGATAAGGGAGTCGGAGGAAAGGTATCGCGATCTGTATAATAATGCCCCCGACATGTATCTCACTATGGATCAAGGAGGCATCATAAAAGAGGGGAATATCGTCCTTCGGCAGACTTTGGAATATAACGAGTCTGATCTTATAGGCCAGCCGTTCTGGGATTTTCTGAACATTGAATCCCGTCAGCCGGCCAAGGAGGCTATAGATGGCCTTGGCAACGGCTCTGATAGGGTAGAGGGGTTAGACCTCAAGTTGCGAAAGCGAAGCGGGGAAGAGATTGATACGATCATGAACGCCAATCTTATAAGGTCTCCTAATCATGATACCTTTTTGGTGCGTACAATACTCAGGGATATAACTGAAAGAAATGCCCTGGAAAAGGCTGTAAGGGATCAAAAAGAACTGATGGATACCATAATAAGCAATATGACGGACGGACTCCTTCTGGTAGACAAGGATTACAAGATTCAATTCATGAACCACAGCCTGATACAGATGTTCGGAGATCACACAGGCGAGGATTGCTATAAGGCATTTTCCAGCCTTGAAAAGCCCTGCGATTTTTGTCCTGTAGAGATGATATTGAAGAACCGCAAGCCTGGCAGGACATTTATAACAAGGACGATTCAGGACCGTACGTTAGAGATATCCGCCTCCGTCTTAAGGAGAAAAAACGAAGACGCAAGGGTGATCGAAGTTATCAGGGACATCACCGAGCGCAAACGCCTTGAGGAGCATCTTAAGGAGTCCGAGAATAAGCGGATCAAGGAACTTAAGGAACGTTACCGTTTTGGGAATATTATCGGCAAAAGCCATAAGATGCAGGAAATCTACGAGCTTATACAGGTGGTGGCCCAGGGCACAAGCACAGTTTTGCTGCAGGGGGAAAGCGGCACGGGCAAGGAGCTTATCGCAAGGGCTGTGCATTATAACAGCCCAAGACATGACAAGCCCTTTATTGAGGTCACATGTTCAGCCCTTTCCGAGAACTTATTGGAAAGCGAGCTTTTCGGTCACGTAAGGGGCTCTTTTACAGGCGCTATTCGTGACAAGGTGGGGAGGTTCGAGCTGGCCAATGGCGGCACAATCTTTCTGGATGAGGTGGGGGAAATCAGCCAGGCAACTCAGGTAAAGCTCTTGCGCGTTTTACAGGAGCACACATTCGAGAGGGTGGGGGGCGAACGAACTATACATGTTGATGTAAGGATTGTGGCCGCTACAAACAAGGACCTCAGAAAGGCTGTAGAAGAAAAGGAATTCCGTGATGACCTGTATTACCGGCTGAACGTAGTGCCCATTTATATGCCCCCTTTGAGAGAACGAAGGGAGGACATCCCTATCCTTGTGGGACACTTTATAGAGAAATTCAATGAGAAGATGGGGAAGCACATTACAGGGGTTTCGCCGGACGTCATGGATCTTTTTATGGAATATAATTGGCCCGGAAATATAAGGGAGCTTGAGAATGCAATAGAGCATGGTTTTGTGCGCGCTCAAACCGATATTATCCAGTCTATCAATCTTCCGAGGGATATAAGGGAGCAGCAGCCTGTATATTTTAATCCTGACCGGCAGGATTATGAAAGAAAATTTCACCTGATCCAGGTACTTGAAAGATATAACTGGCATCTGGGGCATGCGGCGGATTCCCTGGGAATCAACCGGTCTACACTTTGGCGGAGGATGAAGAAATACAAGATTAAAAAGTAATCAAGGATTGTGCAAAAAAAGGCATCACAGGGTATCCATCTATGCAAAGGTTTTAGATTTTATTTCGCTGGGAATCATTTATTTTGTTTATTTTAATGATTTTTTTTCATGACTCATGCCGTATCCGCACATGTCATGAGCATTTCTTTAGAAGATAGTCTTAATTTTCTTGACTTACGGCGCTGCAAAGATATTTCAAAGTTTTTATGCAGCCCGGGTTTAATATGATAATATGGTATTCATTTTGCATTAAAATGGTTGTCATTTATTATTTTACCTGATTTAAAAAGATAAGGGGTGCAAATCAATGTTAACTTTAAAGGAACATCTCGTTTTTTTAATGATTATAGTGTGTCTGGCTGCTGTCATCATAAGCCCTGCTAATGTGCAATCTTTTGATGTGGCTTTGTATTTGCAAAGCCCGGCAGGCACTGCCCTTGGAGACGTGCACGTGTTTCTCTACGACTGGGAAAAGGTTAAAACGTATGGTCTTAATCCTCAAGCCATATCGGGCTTAAGCGTCTCATATGAATCCCAGGGCGGACAAGCCATACCTGCCTTGGAACTTTCGTTAAACAAAGAGTATATCATTGTGCTTTCGACCCGTGCCATAGCTCAAACTAGAAATCATATGGACTGTTTTTACGGCAAAAAAAACGGGGAGATGGTAAAGGATACAAGCATGGATTATCTTAATGCCCCGAGGATCAGTTTTACATCAGGCACTTCCCAGACGTATACAGTCAGAATGCCCAGCGGTTTATATATCCAGGGGCTTATAAAAAAGAAGGCGGCGGATGGCGGAGGCCCTATACAGAATGCCCGAATCGAGCTTTATACAGATAGCGGAGGCGTGCCGGTTCCCATGCAGTTTCCTTTCTACAGGTTTGCGGTTACAGACACAAATACTTCATATAACTTTAAGTTGGGGGGGCTCAAGGCTGGAGGCAAATATTACATAAGGGTAATAGGCAGCCACCTGGGATATATAGACAGATTTTACACCGATGATGCCGGCAACCCTAAACTTTTCACAATAAACGATGATTTTCAAAATGTAGGCACCCTTGAATTGAGCGAGGGCGGAGAGGCCTGGGGTTATATTAAAGACCAGTCAGGCGCCCCTGTAAATGATTCTTCGGTCGTTATTCAGGCGCTTCTGCCAGTAGGCCAGCAGGTTCAGCCTTTTGATTTTTTTATGAATGATCCTAACGCAGATGCATTGTCAGAGCTTAAGGATTGGGATAAATATTATTTCAAATATGACAGGGTACAGTTCGATCCAAATGCTAAATATCAGATAAAGGGGCTTCCTCTGGATACCGGTTATTATCTGAAGGTCTTTGAGACGTCCTACACACCTGAGTTTGCAACGCCTATATATTATGACGGTTCCACAGGCGCATACAATTTGCGGGATGCAACGACCATAAGTTTCACAGAGGGTTTCAGCAAGGCAGGGGGAAAAAAGAGGTTCGATTTTAAATTGATGGATGGAGGATGTATCGGAGGCGTTGTGTCATTGGGGGCGATACCTTCTCAAGGGACATTGAGCAGCCTCAATGTGGACCCTAATATATTCAACAATATCCCCATAGCTGTAAATGCCTATCGCATAGAAGATTATGGGACACTCACACAGATAAGCAGGGATTTTTTGGGGACAGGGCCGAGCTTTTTGATGCAGGGAGAAGGCTCTTATTCTGTTTGCGGGTTGTCCGCCGGGGATTATATCATTTTGGCATACGATTCCGGTTACAAGTTTTATCCGGGCACCTATTATAATTTAGGAGAAACAATCACAGTCGGCTCCGGTCAAAATGTTGCTGGTAAGGATATTACCATGTCGCTAGGGGTGATGCTTTCGGGCAGTGTATTGGATTCAAGCCTGAATCCCATTCCGGATATCAGTGTCAGCGCATACCGTATCAATACCACAAACCCCCTTGTTGGTTACTATTTCTATAGCGGTGAAGGGGGCATTCTTGCCAGTTATCCTGCATTGGTCGATCCCAATAATGGGCAGTTCTATATCTGGGGTCTCCCTGCAGGATCTTATACCGTTTATGCCGATGGGGTTGGAGCAGTGGTAAGTTCGAATAAGGCGTATCTGCCTCAGTATTATTCCCCTGAAACTAATGGGGCTGCCACGCCCAGTCAGGCGCATCTTTTAGATCTGACGACAACTAACAATCCCAATTTTACAGTCCTTGAGGACGTGAATCTCAGTCAGAGCGGGGTCGCCTCTGGAGGGATCATATCCGGCGCTATTTCATCTGCTAACACAAGTTCGTATTCCAGATTCTATTTTCAGGTGTTTAATGCGGATACTGGGATAGAGGTTTCCAGCCCCTTATACAAGTTAGATCCTAATACGGGGGGCTATTCGCTTATGGTGCAATATGACGCAAATTATGTAGTGGCCGTGCGTGACAGCTTAGGGGGCTTTGTCCCGCATTATTATAACAGTCCCCAAACCACGGTGAATCCTGCAAATGCCAAAGCCCTTCTAGTTGACTCAACTAATCCGGGCAGCAGGTATCTGACCCAGATCAATTTCAATATCAGCGAAACAGGAGGATATGTATTAGGGTCTGTGCTTAATGAATCAAGCTCTGGTGTTTCAGGATTACAAATATATGCAAAGCAGAAGATATTGAGCGGGACAAAGAAAGGATTATGGATAAATGTAGATAAAACGGGTACTACTGACACAAACGGCTCCTTCAGGATATCCGGATTGTATCCCGGAAAATATAAATTTTCTGTACATGATCCATCCTTTGTTTATGCAGCCCAGTTCTATCATTCAAATCCGGCAATTCACCCTTACAAGGCTGAAGATGCCGTGGAATGGGAATTTAATTTAAGCAATCCAAATCAGCCTATAGTCTTCCATATACAAAAAGGCGGCGGGATATCAGGAGTCGTAACAGGCGTCCCAAATGCCCAGGTGTACGCATACCTGAAGACAGACGGGGTCTCTGCCGGCGGATATACAGATACGGCTGATCCGAATTTTAACCTGAGCGGTCTTATACCTGGAAGCTACATCCTTTGTTACAAAGATCCTGATCTGGATTATTTGCCCATATATTATAATCAGTCAGGGGGCAGTTCTGATCCAGATGATGCCGATCCTATAACTGTGAGCATAGGAGTTACTGTAGGACCAAAAATCTTTACTCAAAGGCAACCCGGCGCCATAGTTGAAGGGATTGTCAGCAAATCAGGCGAGGCCGTTTCCGGTTATTATGTATTCCTGTATCCCATTTCGAGGGGCAATAAACCATGGACAACAGAACCTGCTCAGTATGACATAACCGATATAAACGGTTATTCATTGAGGGGACTTTCTGCCGGAGATTACTTGGTTTCAGCAGTTTTAGGAAACAATCGTCCTATCTTCAGGCAATTGACAATAACTGACTCAGATCTTGGAGGCATAAAACAGGGCTTTGACATTGTCTTTCCCCAAGACTGGCAGGATCAAAGGTATAGCCGTTCTATGAAAGTGGAGAAAGGTCTAAATCTTATCGCCTATCCAACCCTCATGCCGATTCCTGTCCCGCCATATTTCACCGGATATACATCAAAGTCGTTTTTGCAGGATATTGGCCTTGTAAATGGGCGGACAGGTATGCAGATCAGGACATATTCCCCTGATGACCATACATGGAAGAGCACTACATACGGCGATACATCACTGGAAGGCGCCATGGTTACGAGCGTTATCGGAGACAGTTTCTATCCGCGCAATGGCCAGGGCTTTTTATTCTATTCTGAAAAGGCGCAAGAGATAGACTTCTGGTTTTATCCAGGCCAGACAGCAATATGGTTGTCTGAAGGGCTGAATATCATTGGAAATGTGGCGTGCGATCCAAACAAGGCCGTTTTTAGAGACACGAACATCATATCTGATAATAATTTCACAACAAGAAAGATGTTGTCGCAATTAGGCAAGGATGGCGCAGCCTCAATCCAGACCCTGGATGCAAAGACAGGAAAGAGGCAGTCAACTTATTGGCTCTGGGGAAGACCCACAGGGACGAATGTGAAAGTCGAGGACGACCGTGGTTATCTTGTGGGCATGAAAAAAGAATTGGATGGATGGTATCCTAAAAAGTGATTGACATGGATTTTCACCATGAAAATCCCTTCCGGGTATTTTCATTCCCCTTTGTGAATCTAAGATTCATGGGCGTTTCATTACGATAATTAGGGTAACTCAGGAAGATGTACCGGACACAAAATTTATCTTAAGCCCCATCCAGGAAAGCTGGATAGTTTGCTTCATCCAAAGGGCTTCGAATAGGATTGGCAGGTGTGTTTTTTCTTGATATACACAGTCCCTAAGTTGATAAAGTTATTCTTTAAGAATCTTATCAATTTGGTCCAACGACAGAACTATGCCCTCAGATGCTATAGACGTTCAGATAATTAATTACAAGAATATCCCCTCGAACTTCCTAATTTTTAAAGGGCTTATGATGACAGCAAAGTGTAATTAATTATCTGAAAAACTATAATAAGGACTTAATGGCCAGGATAGAGTGATTTTGTTTTCTCAAGGCTATAATTTTACCTATGTTTTCATCATTGGTAAATCGCCTTTCCTGCACTGTCTTTTTTACTGCGAAAAAGGGCTTTAGCCACTCCCTTAAGATTGTTAATAACCTGAAAAAAAATAGCTAATTTTAATGGCGAGGATATTTTTATCGTAATCATGGATTTTCATTACGATAATTATGGTAAGTCATGAAGAGGTTCCTGGCACAAACTTTATCTTAAGCCCCATCCAGGGAAGCAG
>JAFGSM010000236.1 GCA_016934595.1 bacterium
AATCTATAATGAAGTATTATATTAATAGTAATATTAACGATCATCAAAAAAAGGCAAAAACCAAAAAGGGTTGATTATTTTATAGGAGATATAAAATTGCTTTCTGATCGAGAACGAACCATTTTATATACGCTGGTAAAACATTATATAAACAATAAGGAGCCGGTTGGCTCCCGCACATTGAGCAAAAAACTGGAACTGAATCTCTCGCCGGCCACTATTAGGAATATCATGTCGGATCTTGAGGAAAAAGGATATCTTACTCATCCCCATACATCATCAGGCCGTATCCCTACAGAAAAGGGCTACCGGTTTTTTGTCAATGAGGTTATGGTGTCACTCAGAAATAAAATAGATTCTTTATCCAGCGAAACGGTCATGTCAGGATCATCCCTAAATAGCTATGAGAATTTACAGTGGCTTGCAAACGAAAAATCCCTGGAAGATATGTTAAACCGGATAAAAGAAAGGGCCGCCTTGCTGTCCAAGATATCCTCCATTCTCTCTGCCCTGTCGCATTATGTGGGAATAGTTTTGGCGCCCAATGTCCTACAACTTTCCCTCAAGCACATGGACTTTGTCAATATGGGAGGACATCTGTGCCTGGTCATATTCGTGACCAAATCAGGGTTGGTCTTCAACCAGATGATAAATACGGAAGAGATCATCTCACAGGAACAGTTAGATAAGATGTCCAGGTATGTGAACCACCAATTTGAGGGCCTGAATTTATTACAAATAAGGAAGAAGATACTTAAAATCATGGCGGAGGAAAAGACTCGCTATGATCAATTTATACGGCAGTCGATCCAATTAAGCAAGATGGCCATCGATCAACAAAAGGAAAGGAATGATATATATAATGTATATGTTGACGGCAGATTGAACATCTTGGATCAGCCCGAATTTTCAACACCCGAGAAGATGCGCTCCTTTTTTTCCACCTTTGAGGAAAAAGAAAGGCTGATAAATTTAATGAATCAATACCAGGGGGCAAATGGGGTCAGGGTCTTTATCGGTTCTGAAAACATGGATCCTAAAATGACGGAATACAGCCTTGTCATGTCCCCATACAGGATAAGGTCTGAGGCAGGAGGCATGCTGGGGGTATTGGGGCCGATAAGCATGCGTTACTGGGATGTAATAAATATGGTTGATCAAGTCGCTATGGCAATGACCCGCGTCTTCCAACAAACGCAATAATTATGGTTTCTTAAAAAGCCGACAAATCCATAATAAATCGGCAATAAGATAATATTAAGAGAAGGAGGGTAATTTTTTATATGTCTTTTCCTGAAGATCAGCGCTCTGTTTCACAAGATCCTGATTCCCAAGAAGGAGACGATGCCCAAAGGCAGGGTAATCGGACAATGGAGGATAAAGAGGAGAAAACGGATATCACAAGTCTTTCAAAAGATCTTGCTTCCGAAAGGGAAAAAAACAGGGAGCTTTTTGAAAAGTATATCCGGTTACAAGCTGAATTTGAAAACTTCAAAAAAAGGATGGAGCGTGAAAAATGCGAGTTTTTTAAATATTCGCAGGAGAGATTAATAAAGGACATCCTGCCGGTCCTGGATCATCTTGAGCTGGCAATAAAATCTGCAAACGAATCCAAGGATATTGACAGTTTCACTGAAGGGGTACGCTTGATCCACAAACAGCTCCATGACACCCTGGCAAAAGAAGGCCTGACTTACGTTTGCTCGGTAGGTGAGAAATTCGATCCATGCAGGCATGAGGCAGTGATGCATATTGAATCATACCATCATAAACCTGATGTAGTTATGGAAGAGTTAAAAAAGGGATACTTTTTGAACGACAGGCTGATCAGGCCTACTATGGTTAAGGTGGCAAAAAAACCTCAAGGGAAAAAGGGCAAGGACATCAGTGATGAAATTAACGATAAGGATAAGAATGAAAATCAAGAATAAACCCTAATGCCTCTTTGCGGCTTCACGAAGCATGAAAATAAACAACGAGGTTTATTTTCGAGACAAAAATTATGAATGGAAACAACTGTAAATATAAGAATAATGTCGAAGATAATGATGTATAAATCTAAGGAGGGAGGAACAATAGATGGGCAAGACAATAGGTATTGATCTTGGCACCACAAATTCATGTGTTGCCATAATGGAGGCAGGAGAGCCTAAGGTGCTGGAAAACTCAGAGGGGAACAGGACAACACCTTCTGTCGTTGCATTCACAGATAAAGGCGAGAGGCTTGTAGGCCAGATAGCAAAAAGGCAGGCCATAACAAATCCTGATAACACCATATTTTCAGTCAAAAGACTTATAGGCAGGCGTATTGACAGCAGCGAGGTCAAGAAGGCCATGTCAGTCAGCCCGTATAAGATCACCGAAGGAAAGCATGGGGAATGTGTTATCGAGGCTATGGGCAAAAAATATACCTCGCCGGAGATATCCGCCATGGTGCTTCAGAAGATGAAGGAGACCGCTGAAAGATATCTGGGCGAAACGGTAAAAGATGCAGTCATCACTGTGCCTGCATATTTCAACGACAGTCAGAGGCAGGCCACCAAGGATGCAGGCCGCATCGCGGGTCTGAATGTCCTGAGGATCATAAACGAGCCTACCGCTGCTTCCCTGGCCTACGGACTCGACAAGAAACACGACGAGAAGATAGCCGTTTATGACCTGGGAGGAGGCACTTTTGATATCTCTATCCTGGAGCTTGGCGAGGGCGTGTTTGAGGTAAAATCCACGAATGGCGACACCTTTCTTGGTGGAGACGATTTTGACCAGAGGATCATAAACTGGCTGGCCGATGAATTCAAAAAGGATCAGGGCATCGACCTGCGAAAGGACAAGATGGCGCTTCAGAGGCTGAAAGAGGCTGCGGAAAAGGCCAAATGCGAGCTATCCACAGTCGTTCAGACGGATATTAACCTGCCTTTCGTCACTGCTGACGCAAGCGGTCCCAAGCATCTGAATATTACCCTTACCAGGGCAAAACTGGAGCAGCTCGTTGGAGACCTTGTCGAAAAGACCATCGAACCATGCCGCCTTGCATTGAAGGACGCCGGTCTGTCTACTTCTGATATAAACGAGGTTATACTGGTAGGCGGACAAACCAGGATGCCGCTTGTCCAGGAAACAGTCAAAAAATTCTTTGGCAGGGAATCTCATAAAGGGGTCAATCCTGACGAGGTAGTGGCGATAGGCGCAGCCATCCAGGGAGGTGTTCTAACCGGCGACGTTAAGGATGTCCTGCTACTCGATGTGACCCCCCTTTCGCTTGGCATAGAAACCCTGGGAGGGGTTACAACGAGACTAATCGAGAGAAACACAACCATACCTACAAAAAAATCCCAGATATTTTCGACAGCCGCTGATAATCAGACTGCGGTAAGCATCAATGTGCTTCAGGGAGAAAGGGAGATGGCCACGGACAACCGCAGCCTGGGACGTTTCGACCTGGTAGGAATCCCTCCTGCTCCGAGGGGAATACCTCAAATTGAGGTCACGTTCGACATAGACGCAAACGGCATACTCAATGTGTCTGCAAAGGATAAGGCTACAGGCAAAGAGCAGAACATACAGATCACATCATCGAGCGGGCTGACTGAGGATGAGATCAAGAAAATGGTCAAGGATGCCGAGATGCATGCAGCGGAAGATAAAAAGAAGAAGGAACTGGCTGAGGCAAAAAATCAGGCGGATAGTTTTATCTTCCAGATTGAGAAAAACATGTCGGAGTTTGGAGATAAGATCAGTGAAGCCGATAAGTCAAAGATAACAGAGGCAAAGGAAAGGCTTCGAAAGCTCAAAGATGAGAGCACGGACACAGAGGCGATAAAGAAGGCGATTGATGAGCTGACACAGGCATCACATAAACTGGCGGAGCAGATGTATGCAAAGGCATCCTCGCAACAGACAGGGCAGCAGGAAGGCGGCCAGCAAAGAGGGCCTGAGCAGAGAGCGGGCGGCGCCCAGTCAGGAGCGGAAGGTGAAAATGTTGTAGACGCAGATTTTGAGGTTATGGATGACGACAAGAAATGATAGTTCAAAATCTATAAATATAATATATGCTAACTGCTCAATATCCTGTGGAAATAATAACTCATTGCCATTTAGAGGCATTGTTTTCCATAAATATTGATAAGTTACAATATATGATATATGCCAAGGCTTTTTCTCGTCCATGAGAAGGTAAGCCCTTCAGCGACTGTGATCCTGTCAGGGGAAGAGACCGGTCACGTCAGGGTGATGAGGCTGAAAGCCGGCGATTGTATCTGCATAGCGGACAGTTCCGGCCTACGGTATAAAGCCCGAATACTGGAGACAGGAAAGGACAAAACCGCCATCAGGATATTGGAACAGGATAGTTTGCATGAGTTTGCGGGTTTCAAAATAATACTGGGGCAGGCTATCCCGCGTTTTGCGAAGATGGAATTTATTCTGCAGAAGGCGGCGGAATTAGGCGTAAAGCATATATACCCTCTCAAGACAGAAAGAAGTTTCCT
Organism: bacterium; assembly: GCA_016934595.1. Lineage (GTDB taxonomy): Bacteria > SZUA-182 > SZUA-182 > DTGQ01 > JAFGSM01 > JAFGSM01. Next base: position 4,488 of record JAFGSM010000236.1, read on the forward strand.
TGCCTGCGATAAGGCCCTTAGCCAAAACAGGTTGAAGAGATGGGAAAGGATCGTATCCGAGGCAACTAAACAATGCGGCAGGGCTGATGTGCCCGTTATATCCACCCCTCAAACCTTGGATCATTTCCTTGAAGAAACTTCTTCTTTGGACATAAAAATCTGCCTGTGGGAAGGAGAGAATCAGGGACAATCTCTGAGAGATTTTCTGAAGGGCATTGACAAGCCTGAATCGGTATCGATACTGATAGGTCCAGAGGGCAGCTTCTCCATGTGCGAGATCGAAAAAATCAGGGCGTCAGGGTATCAGACCCTGACATGCGGGCCTCGTATTATGAGGGTTGAGACAGCGGCCATAACCTGCATGGCAATATGTCAGTATGAGTGGGGTGATCTTTAAAAACTTATTTGCATAACTGCTTGAAAAAACAGGCAAAATATAAGGAGGATAATCAATGAATGCAATCAAAACCGCTTTTCTTATGAGTGCGCTTACAGCGCTTATGATACTGGCCGGGGGAGCCCTTGGCGGAAGACAAGGGCTGATAGTCGCTTTTGTCCTAGCTGGAATCACGAATCTGGGATCTTACTGGTTCAGTGACAAGATAGTGCTCAAGATGTACAGGGCGCGTGAGATACAAAGGGAGGAAGACCCTGAGTTATATGATATCGTATCTGAACTTGCAAGCCGCGCGGGTTTGCCTATGCCTAAGGTATATATCCTGCCACAGAGCACACCGAATGCCTTCGCAACTGGAAGAAATCCAAAACATGCAGCCGTAGCCGTGACAGAAGGCATACGCCGTATGCTGAACAATAACGAACTGGCAGGCGTGCTCGGGCATGAGCTTGCCCATGTCCAGCATCGTGATATATTGATAGGATCGATCGCAGCCGTTATAGCAGGGGCTATAACGTTTCTTGCGTCCATGGCCAGATGGACGCTCATATTTGGCGGCAGCAGCCGTGATAACAGAAGAGATGGAAACGCGCTGGCATATATTGTTATGATGATCCTGGCTCCCATAGCGGCAATGCTTATTCAGATGGCAATATCACGATCCAGGGAATATTCGGCTGATGCAAGAGGCGCCAAAATCAGCGGGAACCCGGTCTGGCTCGCAAGCGCATTGAGAAAACTGCAGATTGCAAACAGGCAAATCCCTATGAAGGCAAGCCCTTCAACTGCACATATGTTTATAATGAACCCTCTGACCTTTAAGGGGATACAAAGCCTGTTCAGCACCCATCCAAGCACTGAAGAACGAATTGCCCGGCTGGAGCAAATGGCTGCTGCATGATGCTTTAAAAGTCTAATAATATATAATTATGCTTTTAAACGGCCGCAAATAACTTGATAGCATAGGAATTTCCATTTTTTCTATGCGGGTTTTCAGACACTGTAAACTTATTACTGAACACTGAAAACTGATAACTTGTTAATCTTGGTTTGAAAACCGTGTGACAAATCTATTGTAAGCCCCCATTTCTTCTATTCTCAACGCTAACCGGATAAAATACCACTATGCTAACAGGGTAACATCAGCAATTCTCATTTTGACCAATTTCTATGTCATATATCATATATTTAGCCCAACTTCCACATTTTTAAAAAAATAGTATTGATTTTAAAAGGCTTTTTCTTTTTTTCAGTCACTACAATATTTGTTTTATTGTGT
>JAFGSM010000022.1 GCA_016934595.1 bacterium
AAAAATTAATTTGTAGTATAATATTAAAATATCTTATGGATATTCTTACTTCAGGATTAGAATACAACAATCAGAGAAGAGTCATTTTAGTTTTCAAATTTGATAAATACTATCCTGAGTAAATTATTAGTGATTATTCATTTTTAGAATCCATAAATTCATAAGTTATAAAGGGTTAATAACAATATGCATGTACATTTTGGCTTAACGTGGTTTTATCAATTACTTTATTGCTTTATAACAACTGCCATTATTCTAATTTTTGCATATTTGGTTCATAGAGGCAGGAAAAAAGATGGTGTTCCGGGGTCTATCCAAAATATTGCAGAGGTGTTGGTGGAAGCCCTGGACAACATAATTAGGCCTGAACTGGGTAAAGAAAAGTTACCTCATATCCTTCCCTTCCTTGGCACCTTTGTTCTTTTTATATTAATATCGAACTTCTTCCTTATAGTACCCCATGCCCATCCGCCAACAAGCGATTGGAGCAATACCTTTGCATTGGCATTGATTGTTGTAATCTCCTTGCAATACTATAATATAAAGTTAAATGGACCCAAAAAGGCAGCTAAATTATGGTTGGACCCAATCCCGGGTTTGGGTAAAAAGGAGGACTCAGAGGAATTAGAATCTGCAAAAATAAAAGGAGCAGGAGAAGAGCCAAATATAAAAAAGAAGTCAAGGATTTGGAAAATAGCGGTTTTTCCATTTTTGATTCTCTACATTGTGGATAATTTTGCGGCATTAATCTCATTGCCAATTAGAACTATGGTCATATATTGTCTAATAGCTTCAGGCCTGATTTTGGCTTTTTCACTTTGGATAAGGTCAAAGCTTAAAGGAGATAATATACCAACAGGCATCCAGTGCTTGATGGAATGGATGATTGTATCTTTATTAAAAATTTTTGGATTAGAGGAAGAAAAGGATGTCTCCTTATTTAAATATGCCTTATTTTATTTTATAGGGACTTTGGCTTTAATTTTAGCTGCCGTATTTATTCTATTTATCCCTTTTAATCATACGGCAATCGTAAATATACTAAGCGTATATTCGATACTCGTTGTAATCTTTTTTATTTTTAATTATCTAAATCACAGCTTAACTTGGCATAAAAAGGTTTTGAAGGCTGTTTGGGTGCCGGCGTCAAAGCTTTTAAATCTCTTAATGGGCTTTTTAAAACAGATTCCTGTAAAAATTATCGTAATATTTCTTGTGGCATTGCATGTTGTTGATAATGGCGCAAGGATGCTTTCTTTATCGCTTCGACTTTTTGGAAACATTTTTGGCGAGCACAGCGTGCTTGCCATGGTGACAGATGTGGCTATTAAAAGGTATTATTTCGTTGTCCCCATTTTTATACCATTTATGATATTCTGTATGGATGTTCTCTTTGCTGTCATACAAACCTTAGTTTTTGTAATGCTTAGCCTCTTTTATTTTAAGGAGGAGCTTGGGGTACATTAGGTAAAAATAATAACTTAGGATACATTAGTAAGGTTTCATTTTTTTATTAAACTGATTATGGGATAATGTCAGTAACGGAATGATTGCTCTATTATTACGGAGGATGATCAATGCTAGGATTTGATTTTTCTAAAACAATTTTTTTGGTAGCAAATTTTTTTATTCTTCTCTTTCTTATGAAAAAATTTTTCTTTAAACCAATAATGGAGATATTGGAGGCAAGAAAAGATAAAATTGAAGAAGGCTTGAAGCAACGGGCAATAGCCAAAGAAGAACAGGAACAGGCATTAAGGGACAGGGAAGAGATTATTGCAAAAAGCAAATCAGACGCTCAAAAGATTCTGAATCAGACCGAGCAGATGAAAAAGGATATTATCGCTAATGCGAAGTCAGAGGCGGATAAGATTTTGAAGGACGCTAAAGCAGAGATTGCTAAAGAGAGAGAGGAACTGAGGCAAGAGATGAATCTAAAATTGATTGAACTTGTCAGTTCAGCCGCATATACCGCTCTTCCGGATCTTGCCAAACAGGACGGTCATAAGGATTTAGTGGAGAGTGTAATCTTGGACAGTTTAAAGCGAGTGGCGCAGTAAAGCTTATATTGTATAATTTAAACCAATAACTGTTAATCAAAATTTTAGAAGGAGGCAGTATAATGTCATTAAAATCAATATTTAAATCTGTAGAGCGTAGAATGTTTAAGGTTATAAGGAATAAAAAAACCATTTTTTATGTGCTGACTAATACAATCTTAATATCGTTGGCCTCTCCTATTGCCCTGTGGGCTGAAGAAACAATGTCCACTATCACTACGCGGTCAGGGGAAGTCGCCTGGGTTGAGGCATTAAAAGCGGTAGCCGCGGCAATATTGCTTGGCTGGGGCGCGTTTGGAGCAGCTTTGGGAATTTCGAAGTTTGGAACGGCCTCTCTTGAAGGTATGTCCAGACAGCCGGAAATTCAGGGAAAACTTTTTATGACCATGTTGATTGGTATGGCTATTATCGAGGCATTGTGTCTTTATTGTCTGGTTGTAGCCTTGATCTTGATTATTTAGATAAAGGATTTTCATAGTTTATTGTGTCTGCACGAAGGACGCAGAATTGAACAAATAAGGAGCTTAACAATTTAATAGAAGCTATTAGTCTAATTTATGATAATAACTATTTGTTTAAAAGAAAAGATAGCTGATATCGTAAATAGATTGAATTGATTTTTATACTTGGAGCATTTTAAGGAAGGCCGGAAATTATGGAACAAGTTAAACAGGAAGGACTAAAAGAGGCTTTGAATAAAGCCGATCAACCTTTGGTCTTATTAAGCCCTACTATATATAGATCTGATTTTGTTGATAATCTGGAGAGGCAGCTTTCCGAGATTGCTGGTAAAAAGATACAGATTAAGGTATTTACAGATGCAAAGCAGGAAAGTCCGTTATTATTTTTAAACAGGGACAAGAAGATAAATCTTGATGCCAGGCAGAGTTTTATAGGTGAGTTAGACAGAAGGTTCATGGAATTGAAGGGCGATATCCAGCAATTAAGGTCGGAGGATATCACAAAGGAACTCAGACAGATAATTGAAGCGACAAAGCCTACATTTAAGGTTGAGGATATGCGGCAGGAAGGCGTTGTCCTTCAGGTAGGAGATGGTATTGCAAGGGTTGCGGGCCTTGAACATGTAGGTTCCATGGAGGTCGTGGAATTTGCAGGCAGTGTCTATGGCCTGGCCTTTAGTTTGGAACAGGACGCAGTTGGATGTATTTTGCTTGGCGCTGAAGAGGATATCAAGGAGGGCAGCAAGGTTGTATGCACCGGCCATCAGTTGGAGATACCTGTAGGCGACGGAATGATCGGCAGGATAGTTAATGCCGTAGGGCAACCGATTGATGGTAAGGGTAAAATTCTTGCCACTAATTACAGACTGGTGGAAAGGATAGCGCCACGCGTTGTCACACGTCAGCCTGTCCGTCAACCGGTACAAACTGGTATAAAGGCAATAGACGCCATGATCCCTATAGGCAGGGGACAAAGGGAATTGATAATCGGTGACAGAAAGATCGGCAAGACCACCCTGGCGATTGACACCATAATTAACCAGAAAGGTAATAATTTGGTGTGTATTTATGCAGCTATAGGACAAAAGGCGGCTGCCGTAGCCAAAGTTGTGGAGGTTTTGCGAAGAGAGGGCGCCCTGGACCATACTATTATTGTAGCGGCGCTGGCCAATGAACAGACAGCATTTAAATACCTAGCTCCATATACTGCCTGCGCCATTGGTGAGGAATTTATGGAACAAGGAAGAGACGCCTTGGTCATATATGACGATCTGTCAAAACATGCAGTGGCTTACAGGGAGATGTCGGCTTTATTAAAAAGGCCTATCGGACGTGAGGCTTACCCGGGCGATATATTTTATGTACACTCGAGATTATTGGAGAGGGCTGCAAAATTAAGCGATGAAAAAGGCGGTGGGTCTTTGACAGCCATACCTATAATTGAAACTTTGGGCGGGGATGTGACCTCTTATATCTCAACCAATGTTATATCCATTACTGACGGTCAGATATACCTGGAATCAGGATTATTTAATACGGGATTCCGTCCTGCTATCAATGTCGGTTTGTCGGTGTCAAGGGTTGGTGGAGCTGCGCAGACAAAGCTGATAAAGAAAATCGCCGGCAGGCTGAGAATAGACCTTGCCCAGTATCATGAAATGCAGGCATTTGTAAAGTTTGGCGCTGAGGTAGATGAGGCCACGAAGGCACAGCTTGCAAGGGGTGAGAGAGGCCGTGAATTGTTAAAACAGATTCAGTATGCTCCTATGCCTTTAGCGGAAGAGGCATTGGTGCTTTATGCCGTTGTAAATAGCCTGATGGATGAAATACCTGTCAAGAGGGTTGGCGAATTCGAAAAGGGTCTCGTGGCGTTTGCCCACCAAAATTATCAGAATATTGTGGATATTATTCAAGAAAAGAAGGACCTTACGCCTGAGATAGATGCAGGACTCAAGGAAATAATTGCTGAATTCAAAAAACAATTCGTTTCATAAGTAGAGTGTAAACATGTCACAGAAGTTGATAGATTTGAAAAACAGGATGAGAAGTGTTGAGAATATTAAGGGTACAACTGAGACCATGTCTACTGTTTCCGCTGCAAAATTGGCCAGAGCCAGGTACAAAGCGGCTACTTTAGGTATTTTTGCTGAAAGGATGAGGCAAATTGCCTTGATACAGTCCGAACTTGCCCTTTTTTCCGAGAAAGACATGTTTTCCGAAGAGGTTTTAAATCAAGTCTCTCCATTGTTGGTCAAGAAGGTAAACAAAAACAGGATTGTGATGTTTGTCATTGCTTCGGATATAGGAATGTGCGGTAATTATAATGGCAGGATCGGCAAGACTGCTCAGGGTTTTTTAGATGGTATAATAAGGAAAAACAAAAAGGCTGAGGTAGGTGTTTGGATTAAAGGAATCAGGGGAGAAAGGTTTTTTAAAAGGAACACCCCTTTTCCAATATTAAAAGTCGAACCCTGGTCAGATCAAGGGGTATCAATATCTGATGCCCTGTCACTTATAATGACTATGACAGATCTCTTTTTACACAGGAATATCGATGAGATATATTGTGCCTATACAAAATTTCTCAGTCCGGTTAAGCGGCAGCCCACGGTTATAAAGCTATTGCCTTTTAGTTTTGGGATTGAAGAGGAAACCAAGAAAGGAAAAACTGCCATAACAAAGTGGATATATGAACCGGATTCCCTGACGATCCTAAAAGAATTGATACCGATGTATTTCAAGATACAGATATTCGATATCCTTTTAGAATCTTATGCAAGTGAACAGGGCGCAAGGATGATGGCAATGGAAGACGCTTCAGACAGGGCTTCGGAAAAATTGCATGAGATGGGCATACAGTATAACAGGATGAGAAGGGATTTAATCACACTGGATTTATTAGGTATTCTAAGTGCAGCCAGGGTAATAGAAAAAGAGTCTGCATCTCAAACAGCATTCTAGTAAGGAAGGTTTATTATGAATAATTTGGGACAAGGTAATATTAAAACAAATAAACCCATGGGCGAGGTTTTTCAGGTTTTGGGTCCTGTAGTTGATGTGTATTTCAAGGACAACCTGCCGAATATTGGCAATTTGTTAAGGGCTGAAGATCCGGAACATGGTTTGCCTATAGAGGTGTTACAGATTTTGGGAGAAGGAAATGTGCGCACTATCGCCTTGGACATAACAGACGGATTAAGGCGTGGCACAAAGATATTTGATACTGGAAGGCCTATTAGTGTACCAGTAGGAAAAAATATACTGGGCAGAATGTTTAATATCATGGGAGAGGCTATAGATGAAAGGGGACCTGTAGAAAATTGTGATTATGTCCCCATATATAAGCCTCCTATTCCATATGCAAAGCTTGAAACCTTCCCGCAGGTTTTTGAAACAGGGATAAAGGTCATCGACCTCATAACGCCGTTTCCACGAGGCGGCAAAGTCGGTCTGTTTGGTGGCGCAGGTGTCGGTAAAACGGTTATTATCATGGAGCTTATACGTAATGTCGGTATTGAGCATGAGGGTGTCTCTGTTTTTGGCGGGGTCGGAGAGAGGACTCGTGAGGGAAATGATCTGTGGCTGGAGATGCAGGAATCAAAGGTACTGGAGAGGGCCATCCTGGTTTACGGTCAGATGAATGAACCACCCGGCTGCAGGTTCAGGGTCCCTTTCACTGCATTGACAATGGCTGAATATTTTAGAGATGAACAGCATCAGGATGTCTTGTTATTCCTGGATAATGTATATAGATATGTTCAGGCCGGTCTTGAGGTCTCACTTTTAAGGGCCAGAGTCCCTTCAGAGGTTGGATATCAGCCTACCCTAGCTACAGAGATGGGTATGCTCCAGGAGAGGATCGCCTCGGTCGCGTCAGGTGCTATCACTTCTGTTCAGGCTGTATATGTGCCCGCTGATGACCTTGCTGATCCGGGACCTGCATCGGTGTTTTCGCATCTTGATGCAATGGTAGTGCTATCACGAAAGGTAGCCGAATTGGGGCTATATCCGGCAGTCGATCCTTTGCTATCTGGATCTCAGATATTGGAGCCGTGGATAGTTGGGGAGAGGCATTGTGAAGTAGCCAGAAAAGTGAAGGCATATCTTGAAAGATACAGGGACCTTCAGGACCTTATCGCAATCCTGGGGCTGGAAGAACTCTCTGAAGAGGACAGACAAATAGTCACAAGGGCAAGAAGGCTGGAGAAATTTCTGACACAGCCATTCTTCGTAGCAGAAACCTTTACAGGTATTCAAGGAAGATATGTTTCACTGGAAGAGACCTTGAATGGATTTGAGGATATCGCAGATGGCAAGTATGATGACGTCCCTGAGCAGGCCTTTTATATGGTAGGTACTATTGATGAGGCCCTGAAACAGGCCGAGAAAATAAAATCCAAGAAATCCTAAAAAAAGGACACACGTCAATGGCAAAAGACAAGAAAAAGGGAAGGATATCCCTTGAAGTGCTCACTCCAGAGAAGGTTGTTCTTCAGGATAACGAAATAGATATTGTTGTTGTCAGGGATCTGGCGGGCGAACAGGAGGAAGGCGAGCTTACAAAAGAAAAGTATATAGGAATTTTGGCCAATCATGCGCCTATGTTGGTGCGCCTGCCAATTGCCCCGATAAGATATGAAAAGGCTGACGATGTTTATTGGGTGGTGGTTGCAGGCGGGTTCTTAGAGGTTGCTTATAACAAGGTGACAATACTTTCATTTGGAGCGGAAAAGGTTATCCAGGAACCCGATATAGATCTTGCTATCACTGCTAAAAAGAGGGTTGAGAGCTGGTTAGAGGGACAGGTAGGCGGAGTCGGATTTGATGAAAAGGCCGCTGAGGCTGATCTCAAAAAATCGGTTATCGAGCTTTACAGGGCTTCTTCTCATTCAGAGTAATAATATTAACAACGATATTCAAATCTTTTTATAAAAACTGTTCAATATCGTACTAAAAAACTATATCGATATGTTTAGCAGCCCTCTGTTTATAATAACATATTGAATGGTTTTTTTTACAGCCGAAAATTTTCTTTTGTTCCCATAATTCAAATATGAAGCTAAAACTGGATTTTGAGAGTTTAGAATCACAGTGGAAAGCAAGGCAGATTGATCTATTCCCTTGGCTGGACGGCCTTTTTGCGCTTATAAGAACAAGGAAAAGCCTTATAAGAGAAACGGAAAAGAGGCTCTCTTCCTCTACGCATGCCACAATGGTGCAGTTTTTATCCTCAGATGACAGAGATTGCGCAAGAGTAGCCCGTCAGATCATCAAAAAACAGGACCATGAATCCTTACTGCCAATATTACTCTATAGCCTTGAGAAGATCGAAAAAAAGGATTATCCCAGACGGGTAATGGAATCCCTGCTTGATTTTAATCCGAACCTTTCATTTGGATATCTTTTGGGATATCTAAATCTGCGGCAGATGCATAAAGATAAAGTATTTCAAATGATAAGCGGGATTTTTCAGCATTTGGATGAGTCTTATCCAAGCCCTTATACGAAAGAACAATTTTTTGTTGATATTTTTTATGCGATTAGAACCGATCTAGAAGATCGTATGCCTTCTTCCAAGATATTAAAGACCATGGAGGACTTCGAAAAGATAGTTTTGGATCTAAGGATTCTCAAACTTATATACAAAAGTATCGCCAAGAAAGAAGACGACAGGGTAGTTGAAGATGAAATGCGAAGGATTGGCAGGGAGGTTGTTATTTCTCTTAAGGGTTTGTCTTTTAAGTTTGATCATTGCGATATTATTATTGAGCAGATATCTGATGTCATTCCATACATGGCCCTTATGAGACTTGATGCAGATTTGGAATTTCTTGAGGACTTGCCGTCCAAGATCAAAACATCTCCTGTATCAAAGGATGAAAAAGAAGATATAATTGATAAGGCTAAAGCGGCTATAAAGATTATCGAACAGCCGGAGCGGTGCATTCAGGAAATATTGGATGAGCTTGAGGCGCCTCCGTTTTAATAAATCTGGTTTTATGTCTCCGGTTTTATGAAATCTACCTTGTGCTTCTCTCCTCTTATATCTATTTATGCCTCTTGACAAAAGTAATTTCAGTCTTTAAAATATTTGTTTATTTTACATTAAATTTTGTTATTAAATTTGTTTTACAATTAAACAATCAAATATTAAGATTAGACAGGGTGTATTCATAAAAGGTCTTTTTAAGATTTGGATCAGTATATATTGAAATATCCTGGCTGTTCAACGATTCAAATTTTAGATTTTTTACGGGTACATCGAGAGAGGGATGATGAAAACTTTTAGCGCAAAAAAGGAAGAAATGCAAAGGCAGTGGTTTATAGTGGATGCTACGGATATGACTCTTGGACGTCTTGCCACACGGGTTGCAAATGTTTTGAGAGGCAAAAACAAGCCGATCTTTACGCCTCATGTAGATACGGGCGATTTTGTTATTGTTATCAATGCGGAAAAGGTAAGACTGACAGGAAATAAATTGGAAAAGAAGGAGTTTTACCGTTATTCGGGTTATCCTGGCGGGCTGAAAACTATTCCTTTAAAAAAGGTTATGGATAAAAAACCTGAATTTTTGATAATGCATGCGGTAAAGGGGATGTTGCCAAAAAACATATTGGGACGCAAACAGATTAAGAAACTAAAAATTTTTGCAGGGCCTAATCATAAACACCAAGCCCAATGTCCAAAACCTTTGTCCACCGGATATCATTTATAAAATCCATATCTGGTAAAAATGATCTCAAATTTAGATATTAGGTAGATGACCAAGAAAACAAATCAGTATAAAAGAAAGAAATATCTTATTCAGAAGGTATTTCAGGCAAAATTTATCGTTATCTTTCTGCTCTTGCTTATATTAGGGAGTATAATATCGGGTGTTATCCTGTATTCAAAAACTAATACCTATTTAGGTTATGATTACGGCAAGGCCCATTCCAAGATCAAAGAGACAGGCGATATCCTTCGGCCTGTCTTGTTTATATCTTATGGCATAAGCATTGTATTAATAGGTATAGCCACCATTTTCTTGACTATATTTATATCTCATAAGGTTGCCGGACCCCTTTACAGGTTTGAGCGCAGCGCTGAAGAGATAGGAAAAGGCAATTTGAGGCTGGTGACAAAGATCAGGGACTCGGATCAGGCAAAAGGCCTGGCTGATGCTTTTAGTCGTATGACCAAGGATTTGAGAGAAAAGATACTGGAGATCGATTCAAATTCACAAAATATTAATAGAGTTATCGAAGAAATAAAATGGATGATCAGTCAAGAGACCCTTGATGTAGCAGATATTCAAAAAAAGATTGGAGATCTGGATCAGATGTCTAAGGTGCTGCGTCAATCTTTACAATATTTTAAGCTTTAAATCATGAGCCGAAAATGGATTATAGATCTTTTCCTCTCAAGGGGTTAGGTTTTATAATGGTGAGCCTTTTACTTATCACTATTATTACTATTGCCCAGGATTCATCCGAGGATGGTCACGAATTTATGAAAGATCCAAACAGATGTCAAGAATGTCATCTGGGGAAACCGGTATTTGGAGAAACAGATTACAGGGACCTGAAGTTTACGGATTATATTGTAAGCCTTTGCCATAGGTGCCATACAAAAGAGTCTTTAGGCAGGTCGCATCCGGTTAATATCACCCCTTCTGAAGATATGGAAATACCAGAAGATCTCCATCTTGACGAATATATGAATATGACTTGTGCAACTTGTCATAAACCTCATGGCGATCCCTATACGACATTGAAACCTACGGATTATGAATCGCCGGTTCGGGAATTTGATGTGCGAACTTATCGTTCATATTATTTGAGACGTACGAATATACAGAATGCGTTGTGCTACGCCTGTCATAAAAGATAAATGGACAATTAAAAAGGAGTGAATAGAGTGGCTGAATTGAATTATAACTATGGTACAGGAAAGAGAAAGACCTCGATAGCTCGTGTATGGATTGAGTCAGGATCAGGAGAGGTCCTTATAAATGGACGCTCCCCTAAAGAGTACTTCATGATTGAAAGATTGATACAGATGGTTTATCAACCTCTCCAATTAACAGAAACAGCATCAAGACTGAACATCAAAGTAAACGTGGAAGGCGGAGGAATTTCTGGGCAGGCTTGCGCTGTTCGTCATGGGATTGCGAAGGCCCTTCTCAATATGGACAAGGAACTTCGTCTAAAGCTTAAAAAGGCCGGATTCTTAACAAGGGATCCAAGGGCAAAGGAGAGGAAAAAATATGGGCAAAGAGGCGCAAGGGCTAGATATCAGTTTTCAAAGAGATGATATTTAGGACCTTCCTGTGAAAATCATCGAAAAAGGAACGCTCACCCTTGTCAGGGGCATAAAGGCATCAGGTATCCATTGTGGCTTAAAAACTGGAAAGAAAGACCTTGCTTTGATCTTTTCAGAATCTCCTGCAACTGCCGCAGGTGTTTATACCCGGAATAAAATTGTTGCGGCGCCTGTTCTAGTTACAAAGGAAAACCTTTCCGGTTACCGTGCTCAGGCAATAATCATTAATAGCGGTATTGCCAATTCTGCGACAGGTAAAAAAGGCATTGAAGACGCTCGCAGAATGGCATCTGTGACCGCCAACGCCCTAAATATCCCTCCGGAATACGTCATCGTGGCATCTACTGGCCGAATAGGGAATTTTCTGCCGATGGAAAAGATCTCATCCGGAATCAGTTTGGCGGTTAATTCTCTTTCAGAAAAAGGCGGAGATTCTGCTGCCGAGGCGATCCTTACCACTGACACCTTTTCCAAAACGATAGCCGTTCAGCTCGATATCTCAGGATTGACTGTAACCCTTGCCGGGATGGCCAAAGGGGCAGGCATGATACGTCCTGACATGGCGACTATGCTGGCCTTTTTGGTTACAGACGCATCTTTTGATGTAATTACACTCAGGTCTATGCTGAGCAATGCAGTGGAGAAAACGTTTAACAGGATAACAGTGGATGGGGATACAAGCACCAATGACATGGTCATTATAATGGCCAATACCCTTTCAGGGATACCGTCGATTATGCAGGGAAGCAGCGAAATGTTTAAATTTGTTGAGGCGCTGGAATATGTATGCCATGAGTTGGCCTTAATGATTGTAAGGGATGGAGAGGGCGCTACAAAGCAGGTAAACATTAGAGTCATTGGGGCGCATACACAGAAGGAGGCCGCAAGGATTGCCTTTAGAATTGCAGAATCACCTCTGGTAAAGACCTCCATATATGGAAGAAGCTGTAATTGGGGAAGGGTTATCGCTGCAGTGGGTATGGGGGGTGTTCCGATAGATCCTGAAAAGATCGATATAAACTATGGACCGTATCAGGTTGTCCAAAATGGCATGAGCCTTGGTCAGGAAAGGGAGAATGAAGCTGCGGACTACCTCAGATCAAAACAGATAAATATCATTGTTAATCTCAATCTTGGTAAAGAGGAATCCTCCGTTTGGACAACAGACCTTTCGCCCGAATATATTCATATCAATGCAGATTATATAACTTAAACTTAGAGGTTTGTATAGAGTGCTAATAGACTCATTGACAAATATAGGAATTGAGCCTTGATAATAGAGGATTTGATCCTTGCATGTATTGGCTTTTTGTGTTATATTTCCAACATGTTAGACCACAACGCACACCCATTAAGCATGGGCCGGGTGTTGGCAATGCCAATTTGCCTATGAGATATTGGGTGGAGGAATAAAAACCCATATTTGGAGGTTATTAGATGTTCAAAGTTTCGATGAAGCAATTATTGGAGGCGGGTGTCCATTTTGGCCATCAAGCAAACAGATGGAACCCAAAGATGAAAAAGTATATCTTTATTGAGAGAAACGGTATCTATATTATCGATTTGCAAAAGACGCTGCGTTTATTCAAAGATGCGTATCAATTCGTTCAAAACATCACGGCAGAGGGTGGAATTATAATATTTATCGGCACAAAAAAACAGGCCCAGGACGTCATAAGGGAGGAGGCTCAAAGGTCAGCTATGCCCTATGTCAATCAAAGATGGCTGGGCGGGATGATCACCAATTTTGATACTATACAGAAAAGCCTTGCCCGTCTTAAGAAAATGCAGGAGATGAAGGAAGAAGGCAATTATTCAGGGCTTGTAAAGAAAGAGATCGGAAAGATTGAGAAAAAAAGGCAGAAGATGGAGAAGGTGCTTAAAGGCATAATGGATTTAGAAAGGGTTCCTGATGCGCTATTTATCATCGATATAAAAAGGGAAAGGATTGCCGTTAATGAGGCCAACAAACTAGATATACCAGTTATAGCCATAGTAGATACAAATTCTGACCCTGACGGGATACAGTATCCAATCCCCGCAAATGATGATGCTATTAGGTCTGTTAAGCTAATTACTTCCACGATTGCGGATGCAGCCATAGAAGGACGTGGGGAATGGCTGTCCAGGCTTGCAAAAGATGAAGAAGAAGGAGACACTGTTAAGAAAGAGTCTGTAGCCGGCGATTTAACCCTTGATGAGATGATCGATGAGGAATTGTATGAAAAGGCGGAAGATGAAGCAATGGTAAAATCGAAGGCAAGGGTTGAAGAAAAGGGAAAGAGGGAGACAAGGGAAATAAAGTCGAAAGTGAAGGAAAATATTAAGCCTAAAACCAAGGAAACGGCAAGGCAGAAAAAGACTAAGGATAAGGAATAGATTCTAAAGGGTATAGCAAAATTATAGATATATTTGAACTGGTCAATAATACAAGGTTAAGAGGGATAAAGATTATGGATATTTCAGCGCAGTTGGTTAAGGACCTCCGTGCAAAGACCGGGGCCGGTTTTATGGAGTGCAAAAAGGCCCTTGCCGAGACAGGGGGAGACATAGAAAAGTCTGTTGAGTATTTGAGAAAAAAAGGCATTGCAACAGCAGCTAAGAAGGCGGGCCGCGAGACATCCCAGGGGTTGATCCATTCGTATATACACGGCAATGGAAGAATAGGCGTACTTTTGGAGATTAATTGCGAGACAGATTTTGTGGCAAGGACTAATGAATTTAAGGAATTATCCAAAGATATGGCCATGCAGATAGCGGCATATAGCCCGTTATATGTCGCAAGAGAAGATGTGCCTGCCGAATTGATAGAAAAAGAAAAGGAGATTTACTTCTCCCAGGTGGATGATGGCAAAAAGCCACAGCAGATAATAGACAAGATCGTGACAGGGAAGCTGGATAAGAATTTTTTTTCGCGGATATGTTTGATGGAGCAGCCGTTTATCCGGGAGGATAAGAAGACTGTAAGGGATATCATCACAGAAAAGATAGCCTCATTAGGTGAGAATATAAACATAAAGAGGTTTGTCCGTTTTGAATTGGGCGAAGACGTATGAGTTATGACCATCCTTTTTATAAAAGGGTCGTTTTAAAGCTTAGCGGAGAGGCCCTTCAGGGTGAGCGCGGGTTTGGGATTGATTCCAAGACAGTTATGTCTATCGCTGAGGAGATAAAGGAAGTCAGGGCACTTGGCGTAGAGATAGCGCTGGTAATCGGAGGCGGGAATATTTACCGTGGAGCATCCGGTGAAGTATCCTGCGTGGAGAAGACATCGGCGGATTATATGGGTATGCTTGCGACCGTTATAAACGGGCTTGCACTGCAGGGCGCTTTGGAAGATTTGGGGGCATTCACGAGGGTTCTAAGTGCGATCGAGATGCCAAAGGTTGCGGAACCTTATATAAGGCGCAGGGCCATTCGTCATATGGAGAAGGGGAGGATAGTCATATTCGCCGGAGGCACAGGCAACCCATATTTTACTACAGATATGGCCGCGGCCTTGCGGGCTATCGAGGTTTCTGCAGAGGTGATACTCAAGGCCACAAAGGTTGACGGGATATATAGCGCAGATCCCCTAAAACACAAGGATGCCCAAAGGTATGACAAACTCACTTATATGGAGGCTATAAAAAAGAGGCTTCGCGTAATGGATAATACAGCAATCTCCCTTTGCATGGAAAATTCCCTTCCCATAGTAGTCTTTAATTTCAAGAAGAAGGGGAACATAAGAAGGATTATTTGTGGAGAACCCATAGGATCATATATAAAGGATGAGGAGTCATGATCAAGTCATTGCATAAAGAGACACAAAACAGAATGGAATCCGCAGTCAACGCCACAATGCACGAGTTTGGAACTATCAGGACAGGCAGGGCATCTGTATCCCTTTTGGATGGCATAAAGGTGGACTATTACAATACAGTCACCCCGCTAAATCAGATGTCCACTATATCTATCCCAGAGCCAAGGCTTATGGTAATTCAGCCATGGGATCCTTCGATCCTTTCCGGTATTGAAAAGGCCATCCTTAAATCAGACCTTGGCCTGAATCCCACTAATGACGGCAAGGTTATTCGTCTGGCTATACCAATGCTTACCGAAGAAAGGCGAAAGCAGTTGGTCAAGGTAGTAAAAAATATGGCCGAGGAGAGCCGCATTTCCATAAGAAATGCCCGAAGGGACAGCAATGAAAAACTCAAAAACATGGAAAAGGACAGGCAGATCACAGAGGATGAATATCACAACGGGCTTAAGGAAATCCAGAAGCTGACTGACGAGTTTATTGCCAAGGTGGATGAAATCCTGGAAAAGAAAGAAAAAGAGATAATGGAGGTTTGATGGTGAAAGATAAGATTGCCTTTGACCGGTGACGTATATGGCATATTCTTTTACCCCGCTTGCGCATGACATTAAGACTAAAGCCCGCTTAGGTGTCTTAAAAACCGATCATGGGACAGTTGATACACCGGTATTTATGCCCGTCGGCACCCTTGGTACAGTAAAGGCAGTTACGCCGAATGATCTTGATCAAATCGGTATTGAGATATTGCTGGGAAATGCCTATCATCTTTATTTGAGACCAGGAATCCAGGTTATAGAGGCGCATGGCGGCCTGCATAGATTCATCGGATGGCCGCACCCTATATTGACAGACAGCGGGGGTTATCAGATTATGAGTCTTGGCCGTCTTGTTGAAGTAAAAACAGAGGGCGTGACCTTTCAATCGCATTTGGACGGATCTACTATTTTCCTTAAACCTGAAGACGTTATGTCTATTCAAAAGTCATTAGGTTCGGATATAGCCATGTGTCTGGATGAATGCACAGGGTATCCTGCCACATATGAGGAGACAAAAAGATCAATGGATATTTCCATGATCTGGGCTGAGCGGTGCAAAAGGTTTGACTCGGGCATACAGGCAGTATTCGGAATCGTTCAAGGCGGTACATATAAAGATCTCAGAGAGAAATCGGCAAAAGGACTTGTTGCAATGGATTTTGATGGTTATGCACTTGGAGGGCTTAGCGTAGGCGAGGAAAAATTCGTTACGTATAGCATAATGAGACATTCTCTGGATTTTTTTCCTGAAGACAGGCCCCGTTATGTCATGGGGATGGGCTCACCTGCAGACATATTTGAGGCAGTGGCCTGTGGTTCGGATATGATGGATTGTGTAATGCCCACAAGGTGTGCAAGGAACGGGCTTTTATTCACACGTCAGGGCAAGATAGTGATTAAGCAGGCATGTTATGCAAAGGATATTTTGCCTTTGGATGCCGAGTGTTCCTGTTATACATGCAGAAAATTTTCCAGGGCTTATCTAAGACACCTTTTTATGAGTGGCGAAATCCTTGCCTGTATTTTGAATACAGTACACAACCTGATGTTTTATAAGGATTTGATGACATCCATTCGGAAGGCAATCAAGGAACAAAGATTTAACGAATTGAAGGAAAGATTCGAAAAGATATACTTAAACTGACAGATATGAAACTTGGTTTGATGTATAGGAATTTCAGAACATCGGTGTAAACGAAAAATTGCCGAAGGCCTAATTTGTAAGCTATAAGCATTCACCAAAGGGGGGTACAGAAATGATCTTATTGAATATTGCCTTTGCCATGTCATCAGGTGGAGCTCAGGCTGCTGAACAATCTGGGGGGGGGATGATGGGCGGTTTAATTACCCTTGGACTTGTCTTTCTGGTCTTTTATTTTCTCCTTATCAGACCCCAGCAGACACAGCAGAAAAATCTTCAGCAGATGCGAAAGAATCTGCGAAGCGGAGACAGGGTTATGACAAGCGGAGGTTTATTTGGCACAATAGAATCGATATCACCTGAAAGTGTAATGCTTAAAGTTGCAGATAAGGTGAGGATCGAGGTAGCCAAAAGCGCTATAGCTACTCTCAGGGGTGATGAAAAAAAGGAAGGTGGAAACAAAAGCGAGACGAAGAAGGACAAACAATGAATGTTTTGAAAGGGCAAAGTAATCGAAAAAAATTAAATATAATTAAATTAAATATATAGGAGGAGACAGTGAAAGATAACCTTAAATGGAGATTTTGGCTGATTGTTGCCGTTAGTGTTGTTGCCTTTGTTTATATAATGCCTTCTGTCACAGGCAGTCTCCCTGATTGGTGGAAAAAAAAGGTAGACAAGATACATCTTGGGCTTGATTTACAGGGAGGGATGCATTTGGTTCTAGGCGTAAAGCTGGAAAAGGCTATAGAAAGCCACATCGATAGGACTGTTAGCGCCCTTAAGGATTTAATGAGGGATAAAGGGATTGTGTATGATGAGATAAGGCGGACGGATACAGGAGATATTGAGATAAAGCTCGTCACAGAAGAGTTTGTTCCTTCCCTTGAAAAGATCATGGATGATTACCTCAATTTTGATATTAATCATCCTGTGGGAGGCGACAACACAATGTTTAGGCTTTCTCTTAAACCATTAGAGAAGGAAAGGGTTAAGGATTCGGCGCTCAATCAGGCCCTTGAGACTATACGAAACAGAATCGACCAGTTCGGTGTAAGTGAACCCACTATCCAGAAGCAGGGCGATGAAAGGATTGTGGTTGAAATGCCGGGCATCAAGGATACCAAGAGGGCGATAGATCTGATAGGCAAGACTGCCCAGTTGGAGTTTAAGCTCGTAGATGATGATTCAAGCCTCGATGAGGCGTTAAAGGGTAATATCCCTTCAGACTGCGAGATACTTTACGAAAGGACTTTGGACAAAGGAACAGGCAAGTTTATTAAAAAGCCTTATTTGATCAAAAAAAGGACTCTTATGACTGGTGACGTATTGACGGATGCGGAGGTAAAGATAGGCGGAGAATACGGAGAGTCCTATGTCGCGATTGCATTTGACAAACCTGGCGCAAGGCTTTTTGAACAGATCACTGCCGAAAATGTCGGCCGCAGACTGGCGATTATTTTGGATAAAAATGTCTATTCAGCTCCTGTTATACGTGAGAAGATCGCCGGAGGACATGCCCAGATCACAGGAAGATTTACAACCGAGGATGCCCATGATCTGGCTATCGTCCTGAGGGCAGGCGCGCTGCCTGCTCCTGTGGAGATACTTCATCAGCAATCGGTCGGCCCTTCCCTGGGATACGATTCGATCAAAAAAGGGCTTATCTCCATGCTGTTCGGATTCTTTATGGTGGTGGTGTTTATGGTCGTATATTATAGACTTTCCGGATTTGTGGCAGACCTCGCCTTGATATTGAACATCGTTCTGATAATGGCCGTGCTCTCCTTATTCAGAGCCACACTTACATTGCCTGGGATTGCGGGCATAGTCCTGACGATAGGTATGGCCGTTGATGCAAATGTCCTTATCTTTGAGAGGATAAGAGAGGAACTTGAGTTCGGAAAAACGGTGAGGGCTGCAATCAGTTCGGGTTATTCCAAGGCATTTATCACTATTTTGGATGCAAATATCACCACGCTTGTCGCCGCAGTAGTGCTGTTTCAGTTTGGCACGGGACCCATAAAAGGTTTTGCGGTTACCCTTAGCATAGGTATCTTGGCCAGTATGTTTACCGCTATCTTTGTTTCCAGGTTCGTGTTTGACTGGTTTATGAGCAGGAGGAAAATAAGCACGCTGAGCATTTAGAAGGCTGAATAATATAGTGATTGCTTGATATCAGAGGAACATCTATAAATAAGATTATGAACCATTAAAAAGATGATATAAACAGGAGGCGGCGATGCGTTTTTTTGAATCCAAAACAAATATAGATTTCATGGGCGTAAGAAAATGGGCCATTCTTGGATCCGTCTTGGTGATCCTGATGGGTATCATTTCCCTTGTGGTAAAGGGCGGGCCAAGATATGGGGTGGATTTTGCCGGCGGCACACTGGTCCAGATAAAATTTCAAGATCCGGTGGATATAAACAGAATACGAGATATTTTGAAGAACCTTGATATTGGCGAGGTTTCTATACAACAATACGGCGAGGAAGATTCAAACGAGGTGCTTTTAAGGATGACCCAAACTACATCTTCTCTCGAAGGATTTGAAGAGATCATTAAGGATGCGCTTGCGAAAGATATGGGGGCTGCTGCATTCGATATACGCCGCGTGGAGATGGTAGGCCCGAAGGTGGGCAAGGATTTGCGGGAAAAAGGGATATGGGCGATCATATTTGCCTCACTGGGTATCTTGATTTATGTCTGGTGGAGGTTTGAATTTGTTTATTCCCTGGGTGCAATAATGGCCTTGGTACACGATGTTTTGGTAACCATCGGCGCCTTCTCCCTTACAAACAGGGAATTTACGCTTCCTGTCATAGCCGCGCTCTTGACAATAATAGGTTATTCGATCAATGACACTATTGTCGTTTTTGACCGCGTAAGGGACAATAACAAGATTTTGAGGGGCAAGCCACTTGAAGAGATATTGAATACAAGCATTAATGAAACTTTGAGCAGGACAATACTAACATCCCTTACTACATTTTTTGTGGTATTTTGTCTTTTTGTTATGGGCGGGCCTGTTATAAACGATTTTGCATTTGCCCTGATAATAGGTGTTATTGTCGGAACATATTCTTCTATCTATATAGCAAGCCCTGTGGCGCTTTTTTTACACAAATTTGCTTTATCTGCGAGACCGGTTGGCAGCAGGACATCAACCAAAAAGGAGATCACAAGGGCAAGGATTGCGTCTACCGCTGAAAAAGGCGGAGTAAGCAGGATGATGGCTCAGCAAAAGCAGGGCAAATCAAAGTCCATATCTAAGCCTGGTGGAGGTATGCAGGGTCAAAAGAAGGCTTCAAAAGGGGCTGCAAAAAAGCGGGATAAAAAAGAAAACGGGTCGCCCAATAACGACTAATATATCTTAATGGTTATTTACATTAAACCCTTTCCTGCCCTGTTTATGCCCGCGAGGGGTTAAATCCTTATATACAGACCGCCTTGTAAGATAAAAAAGGGGATCCATGCGGCTTCGCCGCATGGATCCCCTTTTTTGAACTTCTACACAATAAAAAAATATTATAAAAGGCCTTTCAAAAAGGTAGTTTAAAACAGGCTCATCAACAGCCCGTGCAATCTTAAGATCAAAGGAACAAATACCAGCGAAACCACGGCCATCAATTTTAATAATATATTCAATGAAGGGCCTGCCGTATCCTTATAAGGGTCTCCGACTGTATCGCCAACGACAGATGCCTTGTGTGCATCCGAGCCCTTGCCGCCCAGGTTTCCCTCTTCGATGTATTTTTTTGCGTTATCCCATGCGCCTCCTGAATTGGCAAGCATGACTGCAAGCGGAACTCCTGTTATAAGGGATCCTACAAGGAATCCTCCCAATGCCTCTATACCAAGGATGATGCCTATAGCCAGAGGAAATAAAACAGACATAATGCCTGGCAACATCATTTCCTTTAAGGCATTTTTAGTGGTGATATCAACGCATTTCGAGGAATCGGGCATAGCCTTGCCTTCCATGAGTCCCTTGATTTCCCTGAACTGTCTTCTGACTTCTTCCACAATGGAAAACGCAGCCCTTCCAACAGCCTGCATAGCCATGGCGCAGAACAGGAATGGGACAATCCCTCCGATAAAAAGCCCTGCCACGACTCTGGAGTCCATGGCATTTAAAATGTCCAGTCTGGCTGACTGTCCATACGCCACAAAAAGCGCCAATGCCGTCAAGGCGGCGGAACCGATGGCAAATCCCTTGCCGATTGCGGCAGTTGTGTTTCCTATCGCATCCAGTTTCTCTGCCCTCTTTCTTACTTCAGGCCCCATGCCGGCCATTTCGGCTATGCCTGCTGCGTTATCCGCAATCGGACCATATGCATCCACTGCCACAGTCATTCCTGTTATTGAAAGCATGCCTATGGCTGATAAGGCTACGCCGAATATGCCTGCTGTCTTGTATGAAACGATTGTGGCAATGGCAATGCCGATGATGGGCAAAGCGGTTGATTTCATGCCGATGGCAGTGCCTTGGATGATGACTGTCGCCGGACCGGTCTTTGAAGAGTTTGCTATAGTGGCAACAGCTTTTCCGGAGGTATAATACTGGGCAACATAACCTACAATCATGCCTGCTATCAGTCCTGACAAAACCGCCCAGAAAAACTGAATATTGCCGTACCATGACACAGTAAGGACAAATGCCCCTATGGCAAGAAGAACTGCGGAAGCGGTCATTCCCTTGTTGAGCGCCTTCTGTGGATCGGATTTTTCATCCGTCCTGACGAAGAATATCCCGATAGTGGAAGAAACAATGCCCCATGCAGAAATAAGAAGGCAAAGCATCACGCCCTTTATATCGATCCTCGGATTTGGCGCAGCCGCGATCACCATACCGGAAACTATGGCCCCGATATACGATTCAAACAGATCAGCGCCCATTCCTGCGACATCGCCAACGTTATCCCCAACGTTATCCGCAATGACAGCGGGGTTTCTTGGATCGTCCTCAGGTATGCCTTTTTCTACCTTGCCCACCAAATCGGCGCCTACGTCTGCAGCCTTTGTATAGATGCCGCCTCCGACCCTTCCAAAAAGGGCGACCAGTGAAGCGCCCATAGAAAAGCCTGCAATCATACGGACTGCTTCAACAATGGCAGTGGTTTGGTCAGGCTGGAGTCTTTTTTCAATTAAAATAATAGTCAAAAAAGCCAGTGAAAGGCCAAGGAGGCCGATGGAGACAACGCTTGTCCCCATCACTGCGCCGCCCGGAAATGCCACGCCAATTGCCTCATTATAGCTCCGGGATGCAGCCTGAGCGGTTCTGCAGTTAGATCTTGTGGCAATGCTCATACCTATGTATCCTGCTGATACCGAGCAAAGGGCTCCAAAAACAAAGGCGAAGGCGGTTTTTTTATCCACGAAAAAGAAAAGGATAACAAATACTATAACTACCACTATGGCAATGGATTTATATTCACGGAATAGAAAAGCCATTGCGCCTTCATGAACGGCATTGGAAATCTGGATCATCTTTTCTGTGCCCGGATCCTTCGATAAAATCCTCTTTGCAAGAATCCAAACAAAAATAATGCCTAAAACACCGATCCCCATGGAAATAAAAATAGGATACAAATTTGTCATAAACCCCCTCCTTAAAAAGATTCTTGTCTAGTGTTTACGGTTCTTATCTTATCCATATCGTGCTTCCGCAAGTAAAATCCATTGTAATAAAACGTTCAATGAACCTAAAAGGCCGTCTGGAGGACCATGGTTGTGCCGAAAAGGATTTTTACTAAAACCCGGAATGTCAAAAATTATCTTTTTAAAATGTATTACCATCGCGCTGAAAAATCGATGAAATCATTGAAATTTTAGATCCAAAAATTAGTGAAGCTGTGAATTTTCATTCCCCTTTTTTGAAACTAATATTCAAAAATGTTTCACTATCATTTTGAAATATAAGAGAATCGAATGTTCAGATCATGGCCGTGCGAGGCATTGAGTCCGTATGAAAGATACCATTATTTATGAGATTTTACAAATCATAAGACACAAATCCGAAGACACACATGAACTATAAATTAAACCTTTTTGATTATGATCCTCTGAAATATCTTCCGGCCCGCCACTGTTCAAACATAAACAGAGTCCAAAGGGATTTGCGGTTATCCACATTGCCTGCCATGTGATCATTGAGCATCTTCGAAATAAAATCCGGATCAAATATACCTTCCCTTCGGATCCGGTCAGGAGCAAATGTATCCTGGAAAAGCTCTCTCAACTCCCCTTTGATCCATTTTGCAACTGGGATGCCGAATCCCTTTTTATGCCTGTTTATAATCCTGCCGGGGAGAAAATGTCTTGCCGTTTTTTTAAGAAGGTATTTTGTTTTCAATCCTTTCAATTTAAATTCAGGTGGCATGCGCGTTACGAAATCAACGCAGGTATGATCCAGAAAAGGCACTCTTACCTCAAGGGAGTTTGCCATGCTTGCCCTGTCAACCTTAACCAGGAGGTCATCCTGGAGATACAGTTTGGCATCAAGATACAGAATTTCGTGAAGGGGGTGATTGGCCTTTGCTTTTTCTATGTGCCTCCTGACCGGATCGTATGTGTCGTGTCCTGCAAGTGCATCCAAAAACTGGGGCCGGAAAAGGCGGGCCTTGTCATGAGGGCCTAACGAACCCATCCAGAGCGTGTGCCTTATCCCGGTCGGTTGTGTGATTCCTGTTATGAATCTTTTTGCACGAAAATCCAGGCTGAAGTTTTTGGCAGACACGGGCATTTTATTGATCACAGGCTCTATTATCCCCTCCCTTAGCAGCCTGGGCATCATTAGATAAAACTTGGCCAGTCTGTGTGCCTGATAGGTGTAATAGCCCGCGAAGAGTTCATCCCCGCCATCCCCGCTAAGCGCTACAGTTACATTTTCACGGCAGAAACGGCAGAGCAAAAAAGTCGGCAGCAAAGAAGCGTCCCCAAAAGGTTCATCTAAAAAATCAAAGACCTTTGGAAGCACCTCAAGCATCTGGGAGGTATCAAACATCCTCTGGCGGTGATTGATACCTATATGATTTGCGGCCTGTTCCGCATAAGATGACTCATCGAATGAACGTTCAAGAAAACCTATCTGATAGCTTTCTATGGGATAGTTAGACTGATCATGGGCCAGTGCGGTTATCATGCTTGAATCTATCCCGCCGCTTAAAAACGTTCCGAGCGGCACATCGCTTATCAGCCTTCTTTTTACAGACGCCTTTAAAAGTTCAAGGAATTTCTCCTCATATTCTGTTTCATTTAGCCCCTTTGAGGAGCTTTCACCTGAACTGTAATCCATGTCCCAGTATTCCTTAAGCCTGGCATTTCCATCTTTGTATATAAGCATGTGGCCGGGCGGGAGCTTTAATACCCCTTTATATATGGTCTTTGGGGTCGGGACATATTCGTAGGTAAGGTATAAATCAAGGGATTCCATATCAAGACCTGGCTCCCAGTAGGGATATTTAAGGAGGGCCTTTAGTTCTGAGGCAAAGGCAATATGCCCTTGCTTGTTTATCATATAATGGAGGGGCTTTATACCCATGCGGTCCCTTGCCAGGATAAGCCGCTTCTTTTTTGAATCCCAGAGAGCGATACCGAACATCCCGTTCAGATATTCTACAAAATCCTCCCCCTTTTCCTCATAAAGATGCAGTATGGCCTCGCCATCCGAACACGTAGAAAACCGGTGTCCTTTTTTTATAAGATCTTTTCTCAGCCCCGGGAAGTTATAGATTTCCCCATTATAGACGAGCCATAAAGATCCGTCTTCGTTTTTCAGGGGTTGATGTCCTGTCTTAAGATCGATGATGCTGAGACGTCTCATGCCCAGGGCCATCCTGTCCTCGACATGAGCGCCCCAGTCATCGGGACCTCTGTGGATCATTGTGTCGCACATATCCTTTAATACGGATCTGAGACTCTCAGGATCAATGTCTTTATAAGAAAAACCGCATATACCGCACATATATGATATGGATTATAGTATAGCCTTTTGATTTTATTATTTTACGAGTCCATAAGTCTTGCCGGGAAAAACTCCCTTTATCGATTTTGTCCAGCCGCTATGAATTTTACCCGGTTAATATAGAGCCTGAATTATACATAAATTAAACTTTTTCATCAATCTGCCCATAAATACGCCAGCAATTCTCATTACGAAAATTAATTGCGATAAAGGTATATCCAAGATTCAAGTAATACCCCTAAGAAAGCCCATCTTTTTAAGCGGTCATAATGAGAATTGCTGTAAATACGCCTGACAAAAAATTGACAATAAGATTGTATGTTGATATATTGAAATCTTTAACATGGCTGAAAACAATAACTTAAACTCATTATTAAAAAATCAAATGAGTGTAATCAAAATAGAACAATTCTGGCAGGGCAGGGGATAATTTATGGATTTTAATGACACAAAGAAAAAGGTTTTGCTGCTTATGGAAAAGGGGGTAAAGGTCACAAACCCTTCAAGCATTGATATTGGCGATGAGGTGGATATTTCAAGGATATCCGGCGAAGGGGTGGTTCTTTATTCGGGGTGTAAAATCTACGGCAAAAAGACACTTGTCATGTCAGGAACCAAGCTGGGATATGAGGCACCTGTCACCATAAAAGATTGCCAGATTGGCCCGAATGTCGAGCTCAAGGGCGGTTTCTTCACCAATTCCGTATTTCTTGAAAAGGCAAATATGGGGTCTTGCGCTCAGGTAAGGGATGCATGCATCCTGGAGGAGGAGGCAAACGGGGCCCATTGTGTGGGACTAAAGCATACCATCCTGTTTCCGTTTGTAACACTCGGAAGCCTTATCAACTTTTGCGATTGTCTTATGTCCGGCGGAACAAGCAGGAAGAACCACAGCGAGGTTGGAAGCTCTTATATACACTTCAACTATACACCGAACCAGGATAAGGCAACGGCCTCGCTGATAGGGGATGTGCCAAGAGGTATAATGCTTGATCAGAACCCTGTTTTTTTGGGCGGCCAGGGTGGTTTGGTGGGGCCCGCTGTGTTGGGCTTTGGAACGGTCCTGGCGGCAGGCGTGGTTTTTCGGGGGGATTCAACAGAGGATAACGCGCTCATTGTTGCTCAGTCATTGGATGATAAAAAAGCCGTCTTTTATCCGGGCCTGTATTGGAATATATCAAGGAGGGTCTTGAATAACATAACCTATTGCGCGAATCTTATTGCCCTGCGGCACTGGTATCTGGATATCCGTTCGCAATTCCTGCAAAAAGATAGTATGGGAAGGGAATTGTTCACAGGAGCGCTTGAAAAGATAGATATTGCCATTGAGGAGAGGATAAGCAGGTTCGAGGCGCTTGTTAAAAAATTGCCCGAATCCGCCAGGATTTATAAATCTGTAATGAGAGAAAAGGCATCCAAAAAACTGATGGATCAAAAGGCTGAGATATTTGACAAATGGGGCGAGATAGAGGATATCTTTTACAGGTTCAGGGATAAGGGGATAGATGTCCCTTCCAGAACATCCTTTATGGAGATGATAGTTTCTGAAATAGAAAAGGGTGGACATGGTGATTATATCAGTGTGATACAAGGGCTTGACAAAAAGTGGCGTGAAACAGGCACAAGCTGGCTGGATGGGGTTGTTAATGATATAAGGAAAGGGATACTTGAGAAGATACCTTCTTTTGGCTGATCATCTTGATGCCCTTGTATTAACTCACCAAACCTGTTAAATAAATCAAAAAGGAGAGTGTAAGATGGGAAAATTATTCGGCACGGACGGGATAAGGGGCGTTGCAAATAAATATCCGATGACAGCGGACATGGCTTTAAAGATAGGAAAGGCGACTGCCCATCTTTTTAAAAGGGAAGGGCACATCCCTAGGATCATTGTAGGAAAGGATACCAGGATTTCCGGATATATGCTTGAGAATGCATTGGTTGCGGGTATCTGCTCCATGGGGGTCAATGCCATAATAGTAGGGCCGGTACCTACTCCCGGCATCGCATTTCTTACTGAAAGCATGAGGGTTGATGCAGGCATTATGATATCGGCGTCTCATAATCCTTATCAGGACAACGGAATCAAGATTTTTTCAAGCGATGGTTTCAAACTCCCTGATGAAAAGGAGATGGAAATAGAGGAAATGATATTCTCCAAGGATCTGGATACATTGAATACCTCGCACGATAATTTGGGAAAGTCCTTTAGGATGGAGGATGCCAGAGGAAGGTATATAGTTTTTTTAAAACACGCCTTTCCAAGAGGATATACACTGGAGGGTACAAAGATAGTCCTTGATTGCGCCAATGGCGCTACATATAAAGTGGCCCCAGAGACCTTTTTCGAATTAGGCGCTGATGTGACTACCTTATTTCATGAACCTGACGGCAAGAACATCAATCTGAATTGCGGGTCGCAGCATCCCGAGACCCTGGCAGAAGAGGTAGTGAAAAGGAAGGCCGATGTGGGATTCGCCTTTGACGGGGATGGAGACAGGGTAATAGCCGTAGATGAAAATGGCTCTGTTTTGACTGGCGATCAGGTCATGGCGTTTTGTGCAAGGACAATGAAGAAGGAGGGGAGACTTTCCAACAATCTAGTAGTTTGCACGGTGATGAGCAATATAGGGCTTGGGATCGCCTTAAAAGAGCAAGGCATAGAGCAAATGGCCACAAAGGTTGGAGACAGATATGTCCTGGAAAAGATGCAGGAAAAGGGCGCATCTATCGGCGGGGAAGACTCCGGCCACATCATCTTTTTGGATCATCATACAACAGGGGATGGGATCCTGACCGCCCTGCAGGTTCTTGCGGTTATGAAAAAAGAGCAGAAGACATTATCCATGCTGGCCAAGATAATGAAGGTCTTTCCTCAGAAGCTTATAAACATAGATGTCAAGCAAAAGCCTGATATATCGGAGGTTCCGGAGATCGTTGAAGCGATTAGAGAGGCCGAAGCAAAACTTGCTGACAAGGGGAGGGTGCTCGTCAGGTATTCAGGCACCCAGTCCATGTGCAGGGTGATGGTGGAAGGGCCAACCGATAAGGAAACTGAAAAATACTGTAAAAAAATCGCTGACGTTGTGATGAGAAAGCTTAATTAGTGTTCGTCCCTGAGAATATCATTTTCGGCTTTTTGGTGTATAATATTATTTGATTAATCCTAGAGGAAGGTGTTGATTGATAATAATCAGCGTATTCCCCGTTTTTATACAGGCTGTGTTTATTGATCAGCGCCCGATCCATTTCTTCACAAGATGTTTATTGTCACGCACCCAGTTGTAATACTCCGTCCTGGCGAGTTTTGATGCCGCCGCCTTATCCAGAATGACTGTGGCATGATTATGGAGCTGAAGCGCTGATGCGGTTATCTGACTGGTGACAGGCCCTTCAATAAACCTTGCGCATACATCGGCCTTTTTCTCCCCGTTTACGATCAGCAATATCTTTCTTGCTTCCATGATCGTCCCTATACCCATAGTGATTGCAAAACGGGGAACATCTTCCTCTCTTTCGAAAAATCTGGCGTTGTCTTCGATCGTTTGTTTATCAAGGGCCTTTACCCTTGTACGGCTTGCGAAGGAAGAGCCTGGCTCATTAAAGGCGATATGCCCGTCGCCTCCTATGCCAAGCAACTGTAGATCGATGCCGCCTGCCTTTTTTATCTGTTCCTCATACCATCTGCAAAATTCCTCGGGATCGTTGGTATCCCCTTGCGGAACATATACATTTCCTGGATTGATATTGACGTGTTTGAAAAGGTTCTCCCACATAAAGAAATTATAGCTATCCTTATGCAACGGAGAAAGCCCTATGTATTCATCCAGATTGAAACTCTTTACCTTTGAGAAGTCCAAACCATCCTCTTTGTGCAATCTTATTAGTTCCTTATATGTCCCTATTGGTGTGCCTCCGGTTGCAAGTCCCAGAACTATGTCATACTTTTTCTTGATCTCATCGGCGATTATCCTGGCGCATCTCCTGCTCATTTCATCATAACCGGATGTAATGATTATCTCCACCTTCGTCCTCCTTGTATAATTTATTTTCGATTCAAAAAGGATTCTTTGATCTTTTCAGCGATTTTTCCCTCAGTCCCCGTCATAAGAAAACCGGCGCTCAAGCCCTCTAATAAACTGTCATCCCAGGGGATGTCCCATTCTGTGACAATATCCACAATCTCGTTGTATTTTTCGCTGCCCATGGCCTTGATCTTTTTATCCATAGAAAGGTCATCCAGGAAGGTTATATGAAAGACCGTAAGATACATCTCGCCTTCCTTTTTTCCCATTAATGGAAATATGATAATCTGCGCATTATCCCTTAAACCGGTTCCGACATACACCTCTGCGTTTTTAACCACGGTTCGTTTTGTACCCTTCAATGTCCGGTCTTTTTCAACCCGTGAAGGGATTTCAGCGGCAACTCCCAGACGGTCGAGTAGCCTTATGCTGGAATCCTCCGTAGGCCCTCTGACCGGATCAAGCCCGGTTATATGATATAGCGTGGCCCCTTCAACCTCTTTGACTGCGGGCTGTATGTGTCTTAAGTTTGAGATTACGCTCGGGCTCAAATCCTGGGGGCCAAAGCCCATTTTGGGGAGCATATCAAAGATCACGCCTGAGAGTATCACAGGCAACCTGCTTGTCCCGACAGTGACTGTTTTTGCCTGATGTTTTATGGCATCTATCGGCCTTGACAACTGGCCTATGATCTCGTCAGTGACCTGAGTCAACATGATGAGGGGGTCGCTGTGTGCCGCCGTAGGCCCGATGTCGTTAATCATTTCGTTTACAGGGATCTGTCCTATGGCATATCTGCAGGCTAGGGCAATATTGCAGAGTGTGGAAGGCTTTACAGCGCATTCGAATCTCCCTTCCTCTTTTCTGTGCATGGCCTCCTTTACAAATTCCTTTAAAAGGAGGCGTACCTCTCTATCATATATCATATCAGGGCCGTCTTCGTCCAGTCCGGATAGAATCTCTATCCTCTTTTGCAGTCTGACCTTGAACTGGCGGAAAAAGTCCGCCTCAGCATTGATCGCCCTTGCAATATAATATCCAAAGAGATGCCCTGCAACCGTATTGAGGACAGGCGCCATTCGTTCATTGATGGTAGGTACAGTAAGTATGACGTCAGCTAATCCAAGGATGCGATCCTCTCCCTCTGTTGCTATACAGATAACTGTCGCCTGATGGGCCTTGAAGATGGCTATATCCTTTATCACATCACCCAGGACAACATCCCTGTTTCCCGCAGCGCATACAATAATCAGCGGCTCCGCCGAGAGATCTATATGTTTTCTGTCCTCGACTACATCGGCGGGCAAGGTCTTGTAGCACAATTCGCTCAGCTTGATCCTTATCTCATCCGCGGCCATCTTATTCGGGCCGCTTCCGACAACAGACCAGTTCCTCTTTTTTAACGCCACAGGGCCTGCTGAGGATGATATATAATCCCTGTTTTCCGTTATGATCCTGTACATAAGGTTGGGCAACCGCATAAGGTCTCTGACCTCCGAGGCGATATAGCCGTCAGGCATTGCCTGAAGGATCTGGGTTATAAAAAGGCCGATTATACAGCCTGCGGCGATTTGAGTATAAAATGCCTTTGTGGATGCAACGGACATCTCTATATCCCTTCCATCGCCTGTATAGAATACCCCGTCCACCTTGGTGGTGATATCGGAATCCCGCCTGTTGACGATCGCCATCGTGAATGCCCCGTGGTTCTTGGCCATATCTATGGCCTTGTTTGTGTCTGTTGTCGTGCCTGATTGGGTAACGGCAATTACAAGTGTATCGGTCATGGAACGGTCAAGCCCGAATCCGCTCAATTCGGATGCCTTTGTTGCGCTTATGGATATAGAAGCCCTTGAAAGGTATTCAGACATAAGCATAGCTATACCCTCTGCGGCCACGCCTGCGGTTCCCTGGCCTACAAGATATATGTGTCTGATACTGCCTGCACAGAGGGCTTCCTTTATTCGGCCCGGGATGATCTCTTCTCCCAGGTTGAAGACAACCCGCCTTTCCCTGTCCTCTTTTATGACAGCGGCCTTTCCCCTCATGGTTTTTCTGACAGACTCAGGGGCCTGGCTTATCTCTTTAAGGTAATAATGCGGGAATCCCTGTCTGTCAATGTCACGGGTCGTTATCTGAGCGGTTTTTATACTGGATTCTGTCACCGGAATGGGATGACCGTCGTAATAACATGCACTGATGCCTTCCACGCCGCCCTTTGTGTCGATCACAAATATTTGTCCCTGTGTTTCCTTGCGGCCAGGTATCCTTTCTTTTTCCCCGTCGAGTTTTATATAATATGGGGTCTGCTCGACAAGCCCATAGACCTCTGACGAGGCAACATAGCAATCGCCCCCTATTCCGATGAAGATGGCCTGGCCGCTTCCCTGTTGAGCAAGATATATATGATCAATCTCTTTGTCGGATTGAATGATGATTGCGTGTGAGCCTTTGAAATCGGATACTGCCAGTCTAACCGCCTCATTCAGGGGATGACCCTTCGATACATAATGTCCTATCCAGAGTGGTATGATCTTTGTGTCGGTTGTGAAATATGCGGGTATGTGAATGCCGTCTTCCTCCTCAAGTCTCTTCCTGATCTCCTGGTAGTTGTCTATATCCCCGTTCAGGGCTGCATTTATCTGGATCGCATTCGTAGGCGTTTTATTGGAGACTGTGGAATTGTCAATCGGATGGCAATTGACCTCTGTGATATCACCTACAGACGCCCACCTGGTATGGGCTATAGCCTGTGAATATATGCCCTGTTGAGATAGCGCCATGCTGAAGATATTATCCTTTGCGATTTCATCCCTCAAAAAAAGCACGTTTTCTCCCAACTGGCCAAGCTCCC
The DNA here is from genome assembly GCA_016934595.1 of bacterium. Classification (GTDB taxonomy): domain Bacteria; phylum SZUA-182; class SZUA-182; order DTGQ01; family JAFGSM01; genus JAFGSM01. Next base: position 31,154 of record JAFGSM010000022.1, read on the forward strand.
TGGCAGTCTTGAATACAAAACAGAGATTAGGCCACTGTGAGACGATAGCCTTGTGGGTAAAATACTTGATGACCTTCCGTTTTTCATACTCCTCATACAGACCGGCGTCTTTCAGAGACGTTTCCCAAGATTCTGCCCCTTCTTGATCAGGTAGCCTTATCATCAGGGAGATGCCTGCCGAGTCTCTACCCCTTATCTCAAGGCGGTCGAGGTTATTCAATATAATATTGATTTTGAACATCTCGCGGATGAGGCGTTTTGAGATATCTCCGTCCTTCTCCTTTTTCACATGGGCAATGAGGTGGTCAACCTTTTCGAGATTTGCGAGCAGTTCCCTTTCCAGCCACCAGACGCTGTCTTTGAGTTTTATCAAACGATTGTTAACCATCTCGATCGTGGATGAACCGATTTTGCTCCCCGCCTTATCAAGAATGGAGTCCTCATTCGAAAGAAAGGGATTTATCTCTGTGACGAGTTTCCTTAACTCCTCCTGGGCCTTTTTGTCTTTGAATATATGCTCAAAGACCTTTATCCCTTTCAAGGCAATAATCTCATCCATAAATCCGGACAGGGATAAATCGCCTCCAAGATATTCTCTTTCGGATATCTGCCCTTCCATAAGCGCACGGAGTCCTTTTTGGTATATCTGCAGCCACAATTCCTTTATCTTGCAGATATTTGAGGCATGAACCTTATCTGCATACTTTTTCCGATCCTTTCCGGTTTTATCCTTGTATTCAAGAATGCCTATGAATCCGCAGCAAAGATGATTAACATGTAAGGGGAATAGTATCCATGAACCATCCGGCACACTATATGGTGATTTTCCGCAATATACCGGGGACGTAAGGAGGGATGACAGGCAGATAGAAATTTTGCGAAAGATGGATTTAATCATTTTTCGTAATAGTTTACCACGGATTTTCACTGAATTGAACTGGACAGTCATTTTCCGTGATATTCCGTGTACTTCCGTGGTAACATTCTGTATTAACGTAATTTATTCGGCTCAGGGTGAACGGTTACCACAAAAGATATTTTCCTACGAAGATTAAAATTGCGTAATAAGGCTATCATTTGGCTTGAGTTACTGTCGCCTCATCGGTTTGGCCGGTTTTGTCATCCTTTACACTGACAGTGAAAGTCATGCCATCCGCTGCAGCGGTTGTAATAAGGACCGCTGTTCGGCCTCCAAGCTGTATAGAAGTGCCGGATGCTAAAAATGTCCCTTCATTAGTAGTCCATATATAATTGGCAGGGACATCGCTTCCTCCGGAAGCGGTGAATGTTGCGTTTCCCCCTCCGGCTACGATGTTTTTTGTCCCAGGTGATATTTCAAGTACGCCGATGAGGTTTCTAAGAAGAGAACATTCAATGTCCCCATTGTTCTCTGATGTTACAGTTATGGTCAATGTGGACCATTTATTGGATTTATCAGTCAGATCATTGGTCCAGGTTAAATGATAGACCGTGTTCCCATACTGAACATCTGGCATATCCACATTTGTATTTCCAGCCAAAGCCCCTTCACTAGCTGTAACGGAGATGGTTGTTCCAAAAGTCAAGGGATTGCCGTTTATGTCGGAGACTGTGTATATAAACGTCTGGGCCTCTGTGTTAAACAATGAGCTAAATGTCCCATATTTTTGATAAGTCGCATATTCGGGTGTTACGGTGATCTGTGTATTTCCGGAGTACAGAACCTGAGTCGTGGTGAATATGTTATAAAGGTCGTCAGGTGTTGTGATATTGACTCGGTTCCATGTTGTTCCGCTGTCAGCGCTCTTAAATATGAAACGCTTATATGTACCTGCAAAGAGCATATCGTTTCCTGATGCTCCATCGATCTCAAGAGCGAATATGGCGTTATTTCCAAGGGATGTCACCCTGCTCCATGTTGCGCCGCTATCGTCACTCCTGAATACCCCTCCAACTGGCGAGTTGCCATCCGTATATGTTCCGGCATACAGGGTTCCATCGATGGCATCGATCACGACATCTTTGACATAAGTATTGTTTACATCTGAGCTGTTTACATTGGTTGTCGCCTGTACCCAGTCATTTGCCCAATTGGTGCTCCTGTAAATGCCTCCAAGCATAGTCCCTGCATAAACCTCTCTTGTTCTGACAGGGTTCACAAGTATTGTATTAATAACCGTAGAAGAGAGGCCGTTATTTCTTGGTGTCCAGGTTTCGCCTCCATCTTCGGTCCTGAAAACCCCGCCGCCGCAGGTGCCTGCATATAGACGGGTGGAAGCAGTTGGATCGATGGCCAATGACATAACGTTTGTGTTTAAGATGCCTGAGTTTTTCCTTTGCCATGTATAGCCGCTGTCTTCCGATTTATAGATGCCTGAGCCATACAAGGCCGCATAGATTTTGCTCTTATTGACAGGATCTACCGGATCGGAGTCTATAGCCAAAGCATAAACAGAATAAATTATTGGCAGCGTATCGGATGTTTGATAATCCACCGTGACAGCGGCCCCATTGATCAGGTTTGTGCCCTTTACAATGAATGCTATATGCTTTGCATCAGTATATATATATTGTCTGGTTTCCACACCACTAAGATAAACCCTTGTTTTTGCCCTGTTTTGATCGCTGGGGTAATCAAGTGTATATGTCTGATCGGAAAGCCCATCTGAATCGGCATCCGCCACATTGAGGTTTCCGCCATTTTCAGGCGGGGCTTCTCCCTTTATTTCCTTGGAGATGCTCATGTTTTCCCATCTTCCTCCTCCGCCGATACTCCTGAATATTCCTCCATCCGTTGCCGCATAGACTATACTTGTCTGGTTCTCATCAACCTTTATGTCCCTGACAACCCCGTTTTTAAGTCCAGTTTCCGGCCGGCCGATCCATGACCAATGAACCGGATCGGATTTGGCATCGGTTGTCTTGATGATCCCAGCCCCGTCTGTTCCGGCGTATATTATGGAGGGATTGGAGGGGTCTCTGGTAAGGCAAAGAATTCTTCCCCAATTCCCCGTTTGTGTGGATGCTGCAACAGTCACAAAGCCATCCTCGGGCATCTTGCCCATTGACGTAAGCATCGCTTCCGCTTCTGATGCGCCTGTTGAGTCAGGGACAATGCCAGGGGACGTGATGCTGGCATAATTCGCAGTAAAATATACAGCGGTTCCAGGAGGAACGGGATTATGATATCGGTCGGTCATTTTGGCATATATTGTATCCTCAAGGTTTGAGTAAACCAGACCTGCTATATTAAGTGTCTTCGGGTGTGCGCTGAAGTTCTCTCCATCGGGAAGCCCTCCAGCTATTGCAATGGAAATAGACGCGGATTGCACCTCTTCATCGTCTGGATACCCGTTATTGATATAATCGTCAATAAATGCGACGATCTGAACTGTGCCTGCTTTGTATCCGCTTTCCAGTGTTGTGCTGACTTTGCCGCCGACTGTCAATGCCCCGAAAACGTTTATAGAATCATCGACCCCAGCCCCGGGTTTAAGTGATTCTCCTCCGCCGAGGCCGTTGTTCAGCAGGATGAATTCAACCCTGACACCATCCCCCACAGGGTTTCCGTTTTTGTCACGTATCTCGAAGGTTAAAGTGGATGTCTGATTCTTGTCCGTTCCTTTTATATAGATTCTATCAGGATCTGGATTCATAGCAAGATCTGTCGCCAGTACAATATTGGAGTGGGCGCCTGGCATGATAGTTATGGCGATAGATTCGGATGCGCCCTTAGCCGTTGCTGTGATTGTGGCGACACCAACGTTTATCCCTGGCGTGAATGCGGCGGTTGCCACCCCGGAGGTGTTTGTCATAACTGAAGGGGTAATCCCTCCCAAATCAGTTGTAAAATTGACGATTACTCCGTTTAGAGGGGCGCCCTGATCATCCTTAACATTGGCGGTTATTATTGCGTATGTGGGTTGGCCTACATAAAGGGTTGTGGGCGACCCGGTCAAAGAGATGACAGCAGATCCCGTTGCAGTTTCACCATCAGTAACTTCCGTGTCTGTGCCGGTGCCCGTCGTTGCTCCGCTGGTTCCGCCGGATTTTTTGCAACCCGCAAGACCTTGACATAATATAAGTGACAGTATAATGAAAATGGCCGTAATGTGTGGCGCCAATGAATGATTTTTTGTAAGCATTTTCTTCGTGATCTTCATAATTATTATTCCCCTATCTTTTATTATCACTTTGTAGCAAGGGCCTTGTCGGATTTAATTACCCTGGGAGTAATAAATATCAGCAGTTCATCAAATCCTTGATTATTGTCCTTGGTCTTGAAGATATGGCCAAGGATAGGTATATCTCCAAGAATAGGAACTTTTTTGACATTGCTCCCTTCATTTTGTTGATATAGACCGCCGATTACCGCAGTGTCCTCATCCATAACAATCAGCCTGGTTGTGGCTGTGCGCGTGATGATCGAAGGAGCTCCATTGACAGTCCTTCCCCAGTCCGGTTCGCTTTTGTCTGCCTGTATCCTCATTAATATATTGTTATCAGGGGTGATCTGCGGGGTCACAGTGAGGTTTATGGCGGCATCCACAAAATTTGTGCTGGGATTCCCTTCAGCATCGGTTGTCTGATAGGGGATCTTTGTTCCGCTTTTTATGGTCGCCTGTTCATTGTCGAGGGTCAATATCCTTGGATTGGAGATAACCTTGCCCTTCCCGCTTTGTTCCATGGCCTTGAGCTGTATATCCAAAGCTGTCATGCCATTGAGATGCCCCAGTGTGACGCCAATAGCGCCGAATGCATCCGATGAGATCGGAAGATTGACAGCAAAATTGTCTGCGCCTGTAGTGCCTTTTACATCTATTGTATTGACGAATTTGTAATTTGTCTGTTTGGAATATGTTCCGCCCCATTGAATGCCAAGGTCTTTGGCGAAGTTTTTATTTGTCTCGACTATCCTGGCCTCGATCATTACCTGGGGTGTAGACCGGTCAAGTGTTTCGATAATTTTTAGAATTTCTTCGATCGTCGATGGGAGGTCTTTGATTATCAGGGTATTGGTGCGCTCATCCATCATTATGGAAGGGGGCTCAGCCAATCCCTCGCCCTTGCTAAGCATGGGGGTTAATTTTGCCATAAGCACATCAGCCTTGGCATAGTTGATGCGCACAATCTTTGTTGAAAGAGGTTTTGCCTTGATGGACTCCTCCTTGGCCTTACGTTCGGTCTTTATAGCTTCGAGCTCCGCTTCTTTTTCAGCAGTAAAGGTTTTTGGCAATCCTATGCGAATGATATTGCCTTCCATCTTCATGCTCAGTTTGTTGGTCCTGAGAATGACGTCGAGGGCCTGATCCCATGGAACGGGTTTCATAAGAGTAATATTAACTTTACCCTGGACCTCAGGGTCTATAACGAGGTTATGTCCGCTTACGTCGGCGATTATCCTCAGGACGGACTGGATGTCCGCATTTTGAAAATCAAGTGATATGGGTTTGCCTGTAAACTCCTTTTTTGAGAAAGGGGTATTATCATTTTCAGCATTTGTTGTCTTTTCGGCTGTGAGTTTTCCCTTTTTAGAATTGGCGTTGGGTGTCTCAGGTGTTTCATTTGTTGAAGTCCCGGGTGTTAACCCCCTTTCAATATTAATGGCTGAGCTTCTCAGTATCTCTTTTTTATGTGTAACGGCTGGAGGCAATCCGTATGCATTCGATTCGTTTATAGATTTTTCGGATTCAAAAAGGACAGACGAAGATTCCGATTCGGTCAGGATAGATGAAACTGCTGGAGAAACGTCTATTTTGCTCTGAGCCATGCTTATTTTCAGTATGCCTTCTTCCCTGTTTATCTCATAAGGCAGTATTTCGCTCATCTGTATTGTAAAGATGGCCTTTACCGAATCCTCGGATAAGACCTGTTCAGGTACCACCTTTTGAATATTTCCCTCTGTCATTTCGAGAGGTTTGAGATCTCTATGGATGTAAACGTTGGGCATTTCCAAAACGATCGCAGGCGGGTCTTGTTGCACAAAGGACGTGTAATCAAACATCCGGTTTGAATATAATGTGATCACAGTCATTTGGTCATAATTCTCGGTTTTGATATCCGTAATGAGGACATCATTCGATGCGGGATCAGGGGTGGATGATTGCCCCATAAATTTGGGTTTGCAGGAAATGATGGAGAACGGTATTACGGTAATCATAAATGATAGGAGTAACAGCTTATTGGCAAAAAATCTATGTCTCATTTGTGTTGCCTCCTTGATCTTCCTTTTTGAGACCTTGGTCAGGTGTTTTTTTCATCTTTTTCTTCATACTTGATCTTTAACAGGGATATCTTTTCGACTCTGTTTCCAAGATAATCAGTGGCAAACTCCTGTATCACCACTTCTTTCTCGGTTATTTCCTTTACGATTCCGCCATGTTTTCCTACAGGGGTTCCTACGTTGATCATATAAGATTTGCCTTCAGGGGTCTCGACTACCCCCTTTCTTCCTAATGCCCCCCATACGATCCCTACAAGGTTTATTTCTGTTATCTCATATTTTTGTAAACCGATCGCCGCCCTTTTAGGCAATTCAATGGCACTATCCTCTTTCCATAGCTTGGAATAGAACGGGTCCCTTTTCCCTGCCGGATTATAGCGGTATCTGTCTTGATTAGATTCCGTGTTTTCGATTGTATCGGCTGATGGCAGAGGATTAGGGTCGGCTGATTGCGCAAGATTTTTATAAAATGGGAATATGAAGAACAATAGAGATGTAAACAAAACGACTTTAAGAACGATGTCAGGTAAGGCGCAATTTTTTTTAATAAAAGATTTCATAATTATCAAGACTGCGCGTCCCCCGAAGTCTTTGCTGTAAATCTAAATGTTATGGCCTGACAGCTAGTCTCCAGGATAACAGTGTCTCCCTCCAGTTCAGGTTTTTTCATGGAAATGTCATTGATGTTTACTATTCTGGGAAGATTGGCGACAAGATCAAAGAATTGCGCAACTATATGGTAGCTTCCTTTAATGATAATGTCTATTGGAACATCATTATAGAAATCCCTTGGAACCTCAGGTTTAGGCTGAAAAAGAAGGAATTCCAGGCCCACCATGCTTCCCATGTCGGAGATTTTGGTCAAAAGGCTCGGTATCTCCTTTTCTGTCGGGAGCTGGGCCTGAACCTCAATCAGCCTTTTTTTGATCTTTTCCAGCTCTTCTTCTATATCTTTTATCCCCTTTGTCACTTCAAGATTCTCATTCAGGGTTTCTTGCAGTTTTGTCAATTCGGCCTGAAAGATTTCGATTTTTGTTTGTCTTGGTTTAAAGACATAATAGTAGCCCATAAGAGAGAAAATTAATATAAACAATACAAGGATCAATACCTTTTTGGATGCAGGGGTGGAGGATAGTGTCTTATTGAGTTCTCTGATGTCCATTTAAGAGACACCCCCCTTTTCGTCTGTTTTGGCAGGAAGGAATTCGATTTGGCATCTAATGCTGAATGTGTGAAACTTCTTCCCTTTTACTACGGTCTGCCTTAGATTTTGAAGATCTATGCCCTTAAAATAAGGTGATTTATCAAGTTGTTGCATAAATTCAGATATGGCATTGTATGACGGTGTCATTCCCTCCAGGCGCAGAGAATCCCCTTGATTAACCAGGTTGTTCAGCCATACCTGCTCAGGGATGGCAAAACCCAATTCTTCCATAACATGGACAGGCCATTCCTGCTTTTTTTTCAGGGTGTCTATTATCTTGATCTTATTTTCCAGAATTGCTTTGTCATCTTTCAGTTTTTGTATCTTTTGAAGGTCCAGCTCCGAGCTTTCAATCTGTTTTCTTGTTTCGGCAACTTGCATTTTAAGTTCATTAACCCTGCCATTCATCTTTAACATGATTATGGACATTATTATCAACAGCAGGAAAATGGCTCCGCAAAGCACTGCTGAGTCTTTATATAAGACTACCGGAGGTTTTGGTTTTCTTGGAAGTAGGTTGATCCTTATCATCTGTCTCCAATCCTTCTCAAACCAAGGCCAACCACGACAGCCATCATGGGGGCGATGGAGGCAATAAATTCCATATCGAATCTTTTAGGGTCTATCAGTATATTTTTAAAGGGGTCAACGATCTCGACATGGATTCCCAGTTTTTCGTTTAGAAATTCAGGCAATCCTTCGATCATTCCTGCGCCTCCGCTCAAGTAGATATTGGAAATGGGGCTGTCCTCCGCAGTGGCTCTGAAATAATCAAATGACCGCTGGAATTCGGCCAGGAGCTCATCTAGAAAACCATTCATGGAAGGCTGTATATCATCCTTGCTCCGGCCTTCTACTTCATGACCCTTCAATAATGCCTCAGACTGTTCAAAATCTATAAGCATATCCCTCTGGATGTTTCTATGAAACTGATTGATGCCTATTGATGCGTCTCTGGTAAAAGAGGAGGCGTTGCCTTTTAGTATATTGATGCAAGTTGTCTCCGCCCCTATATCGATCAGAGCTGTAAAACCATCCTGCAAAGGGGTGTAATTTTCTTCAAACTGATTTTCCAGTGCAAAGGCGTCAATATCCACAACAACAGGTTTCAGTTCGGCAAGCTCCACCAGATTTACTATATCTGCGATCCGGTCTTTTTTTACGGCTACCAAAAGGACATCCATTTCATCGTCAGGGCCATCGGATTTGGATATGATCTGGAAATCAAGGCTTACATCATTGATGTCGAAAGGGATAAACTGTTCCGCCTCCCATTGGATGGATTCCTCCAGTTCCTCATCGATCATCTTGGGGAGCTTTATCTTTTTTACGATAACCGATCTGCCAGAGATAGAAGTGGCTATATTTTTGTTATCGATCTTGTTTTCATCAAAAACCTTTTTTATGGTCTCGGCAACTACCTCGGGTTTTTGTATCCCGTCTTCACTTATCACCTCGGGGGGGAGCTTTTTAAAAGCCAGTTTTATCAGTTCATATCCCTTGCCTTCTTTGTTCTTGTTCCTTGCCAATTGTACGACTTTTATAGCGCTAGCCCCTATGTCCAAACCCACCAGATCTTTATTTTCAAAAAATTTCAAAGAAGCTCACCCCTTTCCATTTTGATATTTTCTTCCATACTAAAATGTTCGGCAATAAGTGAAAAAACGTTCGGGTTTGTAAAAAGGGATTTAAAAAATCGCCTGGTTTTTAACAAACGATCTTGCCATTTTGCGTCGTCGAAAAGGATGAAAATAAACGACGAGGTGTATTTTCAAAAAATCAGAATAAAATCCAAATCAACGACAGAAAAAAATTATATCAAATATTCATTGCTGTCAAGTTATTATGCCGAAAATAAATTATATTCATTTTATAGAAGTATTTGGGCCATTATTGGATGTTAGCTATTTAATAACGTTAGTTTAAAATTGATATCCGCTTGCAGATTGTTTTTCCCTGCTTTGATGTAAAAGGTATGATCCTTTGATACCCAAGGAAAAAATAAGAATGAAAGATACCTTATTGGAAAGAAAAATTGGGATTTAAAGGTCTGGTTGATTTAATAAAACTAACAAAAATCGCCTACTTTATATTATTAATGAGAGATTTGAAATGCAGAAAAGAATCCCTTTAAATGCGCATCGGATTTGGGTTTATATGTTTTTTTACATTTATGGCAAGCCTTTTGCCTATTTAGACAGGAATGAACAATAAATCTATAAACAATAAGGGCGTTACCATGATCGAGTTAGTCATGGTCATTGCTATAATCGCCATAACTGCATGCATAGCAGTCTCGGGCTTGATTGTTTTAATGCCTAAATTGAGCCTTAATGCGGTGGCGAGGGATGTGTCGTCTAATTTTCACAGGGCGAAAATCGAGGCGGTCAAAAGGAACCTGCTGTGTACGATAACATTTAATATATTGGTTAATGGTCATATATATGACTATGTAGTTTATATAGACTCCGACCAGGACCTCGAATATGATGCAGGCGAGGCAGTCATAAAGGCGGTAAGATTTTCCGATTATAAAGGCAGTGTTGGATTCGACGTCACCAAAGGCAACGCCGACGGCTTGACCTTTGAAAAGAATGACGATAATAAACCTTCTGTTGGGTTTAATCCGAGAGGACTTCCGATCAATAACAGTGGCGGCTTTGGAATAGGTTCTGTTTACCTTAAAAACGCTCGCGGCAATACAAGACAGATATCTGTGAGCCCGGCAGGGAGGATAAGTATCGATTGATTTGGTGTGGAATCACGATATCTATTATTTAATTAAATCAACATGCATGATATCAACCAACAGTAAAAAAAAAGAGGCGTATTCATCAATGTCTTACAGATCTTACAATGAAAGAAAAACCGGCGGTTTTACTTTTATTGAGTTGCTGATAGCCATCTTTATGAGCTCTGTTATATTGATCGCCATATTCAATTTTTATATCTCACAGAACAGGTCTTATTCTGTGCAGGATCAAGTGACGGAGATTCAGCAGAACCTGCGTGCTGCAATAAATATGATGGTGAAAGAGATAAGGATGGCCGGTTATGATCCTTCTGGAAACGCAGGGGCGGGGATTCTGGCGGCCAGCAATGATGGCATACGTTTTACGATGGATTTAGATATGGATGGAAATACTAATGTTTATAATGAAGACATTACATACGGCATTTATACCGAAAACGGCATCAAAAAGCTGGGAAGAATGAGCCCTTTTAACGCTTCCATGCAGCCACTGGCTGAAAATGTCGAGGCGCTCGGATTTGCTTATGCCTTTGATAGCGATGGGGATGATTTACTGGATACAGACGGCTCTCAGACCATCTGGGCGGTAAAAAGCGGCAGTACATGGTTTGATCTGGACACCAATGACGACGGGAAGATTGATGCGAACGATTTGGTTAATACCGGACAGGATACAGGGATTACGGCAAACCTTTCCGATATTCGGGCTGTCAGGATATGGCTGCTTATTGGCACAAGCAAAAAAGATGACGATTTTATAAACAAGAAGACATATATTGTGGGAAATCAGGTCATAACCCCCAGCGCTGATTCAGATACATCCAATGACCACAAAAGGATGAGGGTTCTTGAAACGTATGTAAAATTGAGAAACCTGTCCCTATCAACGTATTAGAAAACCGGTTATTTGTCAGATAGTCAGGGCAGATGCAAATGGGGTCGTGTTTTGCTATAAACTTAGTGGGAAAAATTTAATATTTATAAGAGGTAAAAGTACTTATGAGAATAAGGTTTTCAGACACGGGGATATTTCAACAGGGTTTTACCCTTATAGAGATACTTATAAGCATGGCCATATTCATGATAGGATTTTTGGGGATCGCTATGATGCTAATAAGCACAATAAGAGGGAATTCTTTTTCCATAAGGTTGACCAATGCGGTACAGTTGGCTTCACAGCAGATAGAAGAGATCAACACGATGGACTATAACAGTGTTATCGATGTTGATAATGACGGGATTTCGGGTTTGAATGATCAGGATGTGTCTACAGCGGATGGCTATAACCTGAATGCGGAATCAGGCGGCATTGGAGAATTATACAATATCTATTGGAACGTGGCTGAAAATAGCCCTGTGACAAACACAAAGACAATAAGGGTTATTGTGATATGGGAAGAGGAAGGAAAAAATAAAATGACAATCCTTGATTATTTAAGGACATTTTGAGGTGTAAAAATGAAATCCATTAAAATCATAATGATCCCGGACATATTGAAAAATCAACGGGGCACGGCATTTATAATTACAATGATGCTCCTGATACTTCTCACCTTTATGGGGACCTTTGCATTGACGACGACAAACATAGAGATAAACATTGCCGCGAATGAAAAGGATTATGTGCGTGACTTTTACATCTGTGATAGCGGATGGAAGGAGATACTTCCATGGCTCAACAACCATGCATCTCCGCCGTCGTTGGTGAACGTCTCTTTGAATGATCCTAACACGGTGAAAAATTTTGGAGGCGGAGGGGATGGGATGACAAACAGCGCATTTCCAAATGGTACGGAGGATGGAAGCCTAAGCGGGATTCCCTACTGGAATAGGGTTGTATATAACACCAATACATTTGTTCCGGGAAGCGGCAGCGACTATTTGAGATTCTTTTATACGGTCACAAGCAATGCAAACAGGCGACAGGAGATAGACGTGACAATGGCAAAGGTTTTTAAGGTTGGATATTAAATCGATCTGTAAATCCCGAAGCTTAGGGAAATGAAGAAATAGAGAGAAAAACAAAAATGAAAAAAATTTGATAGAATCACATAAATTTTATTATGGGAGGTGCCGCCATGTTTCGCCAACGATTGGAAAAATTAGTTGTAATAGCCATTATAGTGTCTGTTGCTGTTTTGATTATAACAATGCCTGCAAATGTTAGGTCAGCTTCGGTGGATGTCAGGGTATCGGACTATCTGGACGATGGAGAGGAAAGGGTAAGCGACGGCGCGGTTGATCTGACGAGCCAGGATTTGGAACTTGTGGATGATTCCGGAAACCGTGGTCTGCAGATTGTGGGCATCCGTTTTCAGAATGTGGCTGTTCCTCAAGGGTCTGTGATCACAAATGCCTATATAGAACTTGAGGCATATGAAACAGACAGCGGAGCGACAAGTCTGACTATCAGAGGCGAGGCTGCTGATAACGCGAACTATTTTAGCTCTGCCGGTTATAATATTTCAAACAGATATAAAACGGCCGCCTTTGTTTCGTGGGGCAATATGCCTGCATGGAACATTTTGAATGAAAGGCACCAAACGCCAGATCTCAAATCGATCGTTCAGGAGATAGTGGACAGAACCGGATGGGCTTCCGGAAACTCAATGGCTTTTATCATCTCAGGAACAGGGGAGAGAACGGCTGCCTCATACGATGGAAAATCCGGATCAGCCCCGTTATTGCATATAGAATATACCTCTAATTCGATAGATATCAGGGTGTCCCAATCGAGCGACGACGCTGAAGAGAACGCGGGGAATATGTCCCTCGCCAGTTCTGACCTCGAACTTGGTCAGGACGGTTCAGCCCAGACAGTGGGCATCCGTTTCCGGAATGTAAATGTGCCACAGGGGGCGCTTATTACCAGATGTTATATTGAGTTTGAGACGGATGAAATAGACACCGTCACCACAAATCTGGTTATCAAAGGGGAATCTTCAGACACTGCGGTCACATTCAGCAGCCTGAGCGGTGATATCTCAAGCAGGGCAACAACGAACGCATCCGTGTCCTGGACAAATGTCCCTGAATGGAATACTGTCGATGAAATCCACCGGACCCCTGATTTAAGCTCGATAGTCCAGGAGATTATTGGGAGGTCAGGGTGGTCGGCAGGAAATGCCATGGTGTTCATTATCACGGGCTCAGGCCAAAGGACCGCTGAGTCATACGACGGGGAACCTGCTGCCGCGCCTCTTCTCCATATAGAATATGCGCAGGGTGGATTTCCCTTCATTACGGTGGATAAAAACACCTTGGGCAGCGTCTGTTATGTAGGAACTGATGCTTCACAGGGCGGTTTCACACTCAGCAATACAGGTTCGGCCACATTAGGCTATACAATATCAGACAATGCAACCTGGTTGTCTTGCTCTGCTGTTACGGGTCAACTTACTGCTGGGGGATACCTTTATGTTACAGTCAGTTATATAACATCTTCTTTAAGCGCAGGGGCATACTGGGGCACGATTACTATTTCAGATCCCAATGCGCCTAACAGCCCGGTTGAGATCGATGTCGGCGTGACTGTTCAGGCGCTTCCTGCTTCAACTGCCTGCGGCCATGTGCCTGTATATACAGAGAATCTGGTGAGCCCTGCGATCTTGATACTCCTTGATGTTTCTGGCAGCATGAGAACCTTGATGCCCATATCGGATCAGGCGAATAATCCCAGGACGCCTGATCTTGCGCCAATTGTTCAGGAGATTGTGAACAGGTCAGGGTGGGCGTCCGGAAACTCTATGGTATTTATAATCACAGGAAGCGGGCGAAGAACAGCTAAATCCTATGATGGATCATCAGGATCTGCCCCTCTTTTGCATGTGGAGTATGATTTATCGTCTGTGGTTGATGTCAGGGTGTCCCGATCCAGCGATGACGCAGAGGAAAAAAGCACAAGAAGGGTAACTTTAAACAGCAACGATCTGGAATTAGTCAATGATGGTTCGGATCAGACCGTAGGCATACGTTTCCAGAACGTCCAGATTCCAAAGGGAGCTACTATCACAAAAGCCTATATCGAGTTTGTGATCAACGTATCAAACAACGAGGCAACATCTTTGATTATTAAAGGCGAGGCATCCAATAATCCTCCGACATTTTCGACATCTACAGGGAATATCTCAAACAGGGTCAAAACCTCCGCATCCGTGTCATGGAGCAATGTCCCCGAGTGGATAAAACCTACAGATCAGAGCAGGGTTGACATAGGAAAGGCAGTGATCAGCGAGCTGGTTAAGGATACAGGCATTTCATGGGGGTATGGCACATGGTCTACAAATGTAACCTCATCTGACGGTTATGATTCCAGCGTTGATTATACAAAGGTTCATATCGGATGCAAGTTCCATGACGCCAACCATCAGGCGGACCTGCAGGCAAAGGTTGCTGCGACAACAACCTATTCAAGAACCCCTTTTGCCCCTTCGATAGAGGCATCAAGAAAGTATTTTACTTGCCAGAAAAAGGATAAGGATGGGACAGGCGACTATTATGTCGAGATAGATTGTCAGCCGAAGTTTTTGATTGAAATAACGGATGGCCTGGGCAATGTCGACAGCACAAATGATACGGTAAGACAGCGCACGAATGATCTTTGCGATGCAGGCGTGACGCCAATAGCGGTTGGCTTTGGGATAGACGATGCCACCCAGATCAAGATAATGGCGGAGGTAAGCAATTCCAGGGGACATCTCTCAAGCGACCTGTATGCCGTGCACGATGAAGTAAATGGCGTAGGGCAGCCTTTTCTTGCCTTTAGCAAGGAGGCATTGGCAGAGGCCCTCGCAACAATCACCGAGCGAATAAAGGTTTTGATATTCCACGGCTCATCTCCTGCCCCTACAACCACAGCGGATCATGGCGACATGGTCATTGTCGCCGAGTTTAATCCTGCGGACTGGTCAGGGGACCTTGTGGCCAATACCTTCGATCCCTCCACAGGCAAATGGGACTACAAAATATGGAGGGCAAGCGAGGCTATGCCTTCGATAAGGGCGATATATACCGTCGATCCGTTTGACGCCAACTCTGTCATTTTATATACGGATTCCGTGCTGGCCAATGACAACTGGCTGTGCAAGGATATTGGCGACATAATAAAATCGACCCCGATCATCATCGGCACGCCTCCTTTCTTTTATGATTTTGACGGGTACAAGGGATGGAAGAGGGGGGTAACCCGTGATCCTATGGTTTACGTAGGCGCCAATGACGGCTCTCTTCACGCTTTTTCCCTTCTGGATGGCTCTGAAAGATGGGCCTTCGTGCCTAAAAGCTCTCATGTGAAATTGGATAAAGCTAACGACCCTATATATAATATGTGCGGCGAAGAGTATTGTCATCAGTATTTTGTTGACGGATCGCCTCAGGCAGGGGATATCTACACAGGATCAAGCTGGATGACCATCCTTGTATGCGGCTTGCGTGAAGGCGGAGAGTCTTATTTCGCTCTGGATGTCACACACTCAAATCCATTTGGACAGACTGACGGGGTGAATTACCTGTGGGAATTTATGGACCCCGAACTGGGCCAGACCTGGGCTGATCCATGCATTGAAAGGGTAAGAAACGGCTCAGGCGCTGCATGGAGTGTCTTCTTCGGATCAGGTTATTCAACATCTGATCAGGCAAATAAAGAGGCATACCTGTACGGGATCGTCGCGCATGATAAAAGCCCTCTATGGAGAGACGGAATAAATGATGTAAACAGGATAAAGTTATCGTCATCCACCCTGAAAAATGACGCCCTTTCTCCGCCCCTGGTGGCTGACCTTAACGCCGACTATAAAGGAGATCGCATTTATGCAGGGAATATGTATGGGACATTGTACCGCGTATCCAGTATAGGAAAAGGCGAGACTCCGGTTATAACAGAGCTTTTTGATTTTGGCGGTACCTCTCAGGCAAATCCCATAAGGGCCAAGGCTGCATACGCCTATGGGACTACTGCCGGAGACATATGGGTATATTTCGGCACAGGAAGGTATGAATCGCAGATAGATAAGACTACAATGACGAAGCAGTACTTTTTCGGCCTGAGGGAGTCTATCTCTTCAACAAGGACATACCGGCCTGGGGATTACGATATAGCGATTATGACAATCGACGCCGCACTGACGCAATACACAAATCCTGTAACCGGCGAGACACGGCCGGTCAGGGTTATCTATGGCTCAAACACATCAAAGAATTCATGGGCCGTTGAGCTCGACAATAGTTCATCCGGACTTTTGGGAAGCGAGAGGGTCATAGAAGAGCCATTGGTCGCGGGCGGGATAGTATATTTTACAACCTTCATCCCCGATGAAGATATCTGCGCTGGAAACGGGGATGCCTGGGTATACGCACTGAGTTATGATACCGGTCTGCCCCCTATCTGTCCTGTGTTTGACCTAAATGGGGATGGGGTTTTTAATGATGATGACAAGGTGGAAGACGCTCAAGGCGTAAAACACAGCGTGGCCGCTATTAAGGTTGGAAGCGGTCAGGGGTCCAATCCTGTGCTTTTGAAGAATACATTATTTATAACCACTACAGACGAAGATGTCACGGCGCTGCATGTTAATATGCCTGGGATGAGGGCAAACGTCACATCATGGAAGGACAAGACATTGTAACAATGTAACGATTGCGGATATAGACAAAACGTAATAGTTCGCCACGGATTTTCACGGAATTGCACTGGACAATCATTTTCCCGTGATATTTCGTGTACTTCTGTGGTAAAAATCATGCGTTAACGTAATTTATTCGGCTTACAGTGAATGGTTACAACAAAACCAGATTCCTTACGTTCGTTAATATTCATCCCTGGATCATTCCCGGCAGCGATCGATAGATAAGGGGGGGGTAGTGTGTGATGAAGGGAAGGCCTTTCATAGTTTCCATAATATCGATCTCAATCATAGCATTTTTGTTTAATGCATGCCCGAAGATTGTTTCCGCTTCTTATGAAATTCAGCTAAAAAACGGTAAAACCTATGTCATTCACAATTACTGGGAAGAGGGAGACCTGATAAAGTTTCATTTTCACGGAGGCGTCATAGGAATTCAAAAGGATACTATCAAATCGATCAAGGACTCGGATGCCCCTGTTGTCGTTTCTGGAGGAGGTCCATTCTGGTCTGGTGATGCGGAAGAATCCAATAAAAGGCGGGTGAAAAGGGATATACCGAAGGAAGGCTCGGATGGGGAACTCGCCCTGAAGGGGAAAAAGGCCTCCCTTGAAAGACAATTAAAAGACACGCTTGATCGTTACAGGGAGGCAAAGCAATCCGATAATAACGATTCGATGTCCATAGAATTCCGGAAGGTTTCGGAGATATCGGCGGCGCTCGAAGACCTGAAAAAGGAGGTCAAGGAGATATATAACTGGGACCTCCCCGACTGGTGGAATAAGGAATCAGATACGCCTCCATGATATTATGTCAATCCTGGAGAGAGTCTTGGTGGTGCTGCTGCTTGTGCCCAGATTTAGCAGATTTTTATCGTAATGTATATTCCCGTTTCCGGATATCTTGGCGGTGTCGCCTACGACCGCGCCAAAGATATCGCCGTTTCCTGATATATGAACATATGCTGCCGGGGCATAGATCGCCCCGTAGAAGTTTGTATTCCCGGATGCATGAACGGTTCCACAGGTGGATGTGCCATAAACAATAAGGTTTTCAGGCAGATTACTCTGGTTGGCTATCCCGTTTCCACTCAGGTGTATGTCTCCTGATACATAAATAGTCAATGAGCTTGCCGGAGTGGAGAGGATATTCAGCACACCGTTTCCGGATATATCCAGGTCTCCGTCAACATAAAATACAACATCCCCGCTGATTATCCCCTGTGCATTGGCGGTTATCTTGATCTTTGGAAGGCGGTATGTCCCCGATGTGAATGTTTTGCTGCTGTTTCCACCTATATTCAGTGTCTGCGCTGTTCCGCCTCCAGGGTCAGCCACTGGTGTCATATCCTTTGGGCTTTCCAGAGAGGATTGAGTGCCAGTGACAGATGCCCCCCCTGAGATGCTAATAACTGTATTTGGATCGCCGCCTGCGCCTACGACAGCGTCGCCATAGACTTCCGCATTCCCGCTAAGAGTAATGCCGCCTGCGCCTGTCGAGTTCGTTCCTACGTTGCCATCTTGATCTTGCCCTTCCCCGCTCCATGGCCCTTCAGAGGAATCATAGCTGTCTATATAACCGTTTCCGCTTAGTTCAACGCTTCCATTGCCGAACAATGCGTGCTCAAAAAAGGTATTGGTCGTATAAACAGGTAAAAATATCGCCTCGATTTGTGCCACAGCCCCTGAAGAGGTTGTCCCAGTAGAGACCACCCGTCTTTTTTCTCCGCCTGCCGCTTCTATCGTTACTGTATAATGCCCATCATCAATAGTGATATTGTTCAAGATGATGTTAGGGTTTGTATACGCGCATATGAGCCAGTTCGGATCGTTTTGAGCAAGATATTCCCCCGCATGGCTTATGCCCGCCTCTGCGATATAGAAAGCACCCTTTATGTCCTTGAGATTCCCTGATATCTTGGTATCAGTTACGGTTGTCCTTATGGCGTTCATGCCTGCCGCCGTCAGTGCGAACAGCGCCAAGAGGCAGATGATTAAGGCCACGCCTGATTGCTTATCAGATGATCTTTTCATAACAGGTCTCCATTGCATTATACAAAAGTTGTTATTTGTTATATTATTATTTAATTTTATTAATCTAAAAACTTATTTAATACTTTTTTGTGCCAGACAAATCATAGGGTTAATTTCTCAATGAAAAAACGGTTTTTGTCGTATAATATTTATATTCATGCGTATTCGGATTCTTTTTGGATGTCCTGGCGGTTGTACTGATCTCCAACCTTCTTATATTCGCAGGTGTACATGTGAGGGCACCTGAGGAATCATATCCCTGCAAGGTCAGGCCGGTTATATTTTCGGCAAAGAGCCTTGTTGTCCCGTTTTTTGTATAATCAAGCTCATTATCCGATGTATCCCTGGCAAAACCTTTGGCAGATCTTATTTGATAAAGTGAGGTATTGTCAGGGAGGTCGGACCACGGGGGAGAAACCGTCAACTGATTGGCGGTGTTTGATGTTATCGTCTTTGTTTGGCCGGTACCTGGGCCATTTACTATCGCACACGTATAGTTTTGCCATGCATTTACATCCCATGATTTCGTTGTGTCAGATAGCGTGCCTGATCCGCTTCCTGTTGCCGTGCCGGCTTCTTCAATAGAAGTGAAGGTTATACTGCCGTTATTTACAGTGCAATCAATAGCTGTTATAGTGGAGATGTTTCTCATTTCCCTTGCCATGAAAACAATAGATGCCCTTGCCTCCTGGTGCATATCGGTTATGTTTTCCTGAGCGCAGTAGTTTCTTTTGGATGCCATCAGGATGCTGTATATTCCAAAGATCGCAATGATCGCGATACTCATGGCCACCATAAGCTCAATAAATGAAAATCCTCTGTTATCCCTATCAATCATATTAATAGCCTTAATCCACAAGTTTTGAAAGGACGCTCTTAAGAGATATGTTATGGGTCCTGTTTTGGTCTGACCACGTGACAGTCACTGTTACCTTTTCCATATTTGCGGAATTTTGATAGTTGGGATCGATCTGCCATGACCTTGTAAATATGCCCCCTGCCTGTCCTGCCTCATCAATATTTGTTTCATAGCCTGTCGTATTATTACCGAATCCGGTATTTTTCAATCCCTCCATCTTTGTTTCGGCCAAAAGGGTGGCAGTGGTAATGTTTTTGGATGAGGAGTTGGATTTCATGACCGTAACCTGCATCCCATAGAGAGCAAGGAGACCAAGTGACATGAGGGCCATGGCCACGACAATCTCTATCAATGTAAAACCTTTTCTGTCTATATTCATCTGTAAATCCCTTTGGATATTTTCATCCCCCTTTGTTAATCCTAAATTTATTGGTGTTTCATCATATTTTTTTAAGATGGCGTCTTGCTGATCCTTATCCTGCCTGTCCCTAATAGATTGATATATTTGGTTTCAATGTAATTTGTTAAAGTAATGTTGCATATACCGGATGTTCCTTCGGAACTGAATGCCGGATTCATATCAGCAGTGAATACTACATCGCCAAAATCCGTTCCTATGTCCCTGGTTATTATTTCTTCTCCTGAGTCGTATATGCCGTTGCTGTTTCTATCATCATGTATTTTGTATGTATGTCCGTCGTATACGTGACATCCGGTCTCATTATTGAACAATACCCTGAAGTCATTTTTCTTTGAGATCGCCTGCATCCTCGCATATTGCAGGTCATAATAAACCATCTCTGTCGCCCCGTCGATCTTTTTTGTCTGGATATTGGGGAAAGTCACTAAACTCAGGATGGATATAATGCTTATAACAATGACGAACTCTATCAGGCTCATGCCTTTTTTATTCATATCTAAACACCTCTAATGTATAATCGGCATTTAATGTAAATTTCGCCTACACGTTGGGTAATGAAAAATAAACGGTTATTTTGGGTTCAAGGAGGGTGCTCATGACCGGAATTTTCAAGACCTGTTTCCGCGTGGTCTATGACCTTTTCTTCACCATGTTAGGGGAGATCAGCGCACCAACATTTACAGGTTTGACAGTAATGCTTTAGTTTAGCCCAGATATTACTATTAATATCCAACTACTGCTTTATGTCTACTTACTAATACTGTATAAACCAATTTCCTTGGGGGGCCTTTTTTTCATTTTTGCCATGAAAACACATTTTCATCCTCGGGATCGAACAACTCTTGTTCATGAGCGTTTAATCTCTGCGGGTTTAATTCCCCGCCCCCTCGGGGCGATCTAAAAGAATAAAATAATTCATTATAATACCCCGCTGCTTGCGGCGGGGTGGTTTA
>JAFGSM010000237.1 GCA_016934595.1 bacterium
ACCATGGGCGGCACAGGTTATGATCAAGCGTTTTCAACCACGGTTGACGGCAGTGGAAACGTCTATGTAACGGGATGGTTTCAGGATACCGTGGATTTTGATCCGGACCCAGGCGCGGATAGCCATATCTCGGCTGGCGATTCTGACATATTTCTGACAAGGATAAATGCAGACGGCTCCTACGGCTGGACCAAAACTATGGGCGGCACAGGTTATGATCAAGCGTTTTCAAGCACGGTTGACGGCAGTGGAAACGTCTATGTAACGGGATGGTTTCAGGATACCGTGGATTTTGATCCAGGCACCAGCATGGATAGCCATATCTCGGCTGGCGATTCCGACATATTTCTGACAAGGATAAATGCAGACGGCTCCTACGGTTGGACCAAAACCATGGGCGGCACAGTTTGTGATCAAGCGTTTTCAAGCACG
Source organism: bacterium (assembly GCA_016934595.1). Classification (GTDB taxonomy): domain Bacteria; phylum SZUA-182; class SZUA-182; order DTGQ01; family JAFGSM01; genus JAFGSM01. The sequence goes on from JAFGSM010000237.1 coordinate 433, forward strand.
GTTGACAGCAGCGGAAGCGTCTATGTGACAGGAGGGTTTAGTGACACCGCAGATTTTGATCCAGGCAATAGCAAAGACATTCATACTACGGTTGGTGGTACTGACATATTTCTCATAAAGTTCGTGCCGGAAGATTCAAACAAAATGGAAGACTCAAATGGAAGTGACGGGGGAATTTGTTTTATCAACACAATATGGCAGGTGATGGCTAAATAAAAAAATGCGGAGTTTGGGCTATGGTTACCATGAAATACTAAAAACTAAAAAATATTGACGCAGTGTATTGAATAGTTTAATATATGAATGTGGATAGAGGATTATATGCCTTGAAAATTCTGCTTGACACTTATACATTTCTATGGATGATTCTTGATAATCCAAGAATCAGGAGGTCTTTTATGGGGTGATGAAGTCAAGGCACATCAAATTATATATTATATCGACTATATTAACGGTAACAACGCTGCTCATAGCCGCCTGCGCCACAGCTCCTATTACTGGCAGAAAACAGATCACGATAATACCAGAAGATGAAATCCTTTCTATGAGTTTTCAACAATACGCACAGATTAAAAAGGACTCCGAGCTTTCAGCAAATCAAAGGGACACGGAAATGCTTATGGCTGTGGGAAAACGTATTTCAAACGCTGCAGAAACCTTAATCAAGGAGATGAATCTGAATCTTAAAATGAACTGGGAATTTGTCCTTATAAAAGATGACAAGACTGTCAATGCATGGTGCATGCCTGGCGGAAAGGTGGCTGTTTATACGGGAATACTGCCATATACAAAAACTGAGGCCGGGCTCGCTACCGTTATAGGCCACGAAGTCGCCCATGCATTGGCACAACATGGAAACGAGAGGATGAGCCAGGGGCTTTTGGTTCAATTAGGCGGCGCAACGCTTTCAGCCGCTATGTCGAGCAGGCCGGAGACTACGAAGAACCTCTGGCTGCAGGCATACGGAATGGGCACGCAGATTGGATTTATCCTCCCCTATAGCCGCACACACGAATATGAGGCTGACCGTATTGGCCTTATTCTGATGGCCAGGGCAGGTTACGACCCCACTGAAGCCATTTTTTTTTGGGAGCGTATGGGAAAATCGGGGGGGCAAAAACCTCCCGAATTCCTTTCTACCCACCCGCCGGATGAAAAAAGGATAGCCGCCATGAAAGACAATCTGCCTGAGGCGATGAAATACTACACTGAGAGCCAGTAATGATGCCCCCCTGCAGGATTATTTGTAGGAGTTCGCCACGGGGACAATGAGGCGATGAGGAATAACTTTAAAAAGAGGCTTAGAGAAATAAAAATCCAGCGGCGTTTCTTTAAGCAGTCTCTAAAGATCGCACATGTTTAAGCGCCTGTTCAACCTGATTTTGCATCCTTATCGTTTCTTTTATCGGATCCTGTGCATTACGAATAGGCCGTCCAATGACTACATGATCAGCGCCGTTTAAAAATGCCTTATCAATATCCACTATCCTTTTCTGGTCGTCTATATCTTCCTGATTTTTAACAGGCCTAACACCCGGAACAACTATAAGAAAATTGCCGCCCAACTCCTTCCTAAGTTTTGGCGCCTCTAATCCGGACGATACTATACCATCGCAGCCGAGTTTCAATGCGCGTCTAGCCCTGCTGAGGACAAGATCTTCGGCAGAGCACTCGAAACCTAAAGATTTCATATCTGCTTCATCCAGACTTGTGAGAACTGTGACCGCCAAAATCTTTACATCCCCTTTTTTGTCGGCTGCTGCCTTCAAAATCGCATCATTGCCATGGACGGTTGCAAAAGTGACGCCACGGCATCTCAACTGTTCCACAGATAAAGCGACTGTCTGAGGGACATCAAAAAACTTCAGGTCAAGCATAACCTCTAAACCTTGATCTATAATCCAATCGACGATGTTAAACCACCCTGCCAGAAAAAGTTGCAATCCGACCTTGTAAAATTTGATCTGGCTTTTTAGTTTCTCTACCCAATCCTTGGCCTTATCAACAGAATCCACATCCAATGCGAAGATTATCCGTTTGTCCAAAGGGATGTTTTTACCTTCGGTTGTGGCTGAAATTTCAATCATAACGTACCTCTTATAATGTTTGTCTTGAGAAGTTTGATGTCCTTATAAAAAGTAATTTTGATAAAGTAAAACCAAGATTATACCGCCAAAATATATACCAAATTTATAATATCAAACTTATTTTTAGGGGTATTTTAGACTTTTTACGAGGCCATCAGCGTTTATCAAAAAAATTAAATAGCCGGGAAAAAACAATCGGCGATTTTGATAAATTTCGATGAGCAGCCTTACTCGGGAGCCATAAAACCTATTATGGCAAGTATAAGTATTACAAAACCAAAACCGAAATAAAGATACAAGAAGCCTTCGTAATCGGGGCTTTTGTTAAAAGATTTGATTAAAATATCTTTATTTAACACAAAGGCCCAGTAAAATAAAAAACCGTAGCTTATTATCAAGGCAAGTTTAACTTTCCTGAAAAAAAGGAAAAGGGTGCAAAAAAAAAGGAATAGTACAATCTGAAATAGAGGGATTGTAAGTTCTATCGAAACGAGAAATTCTAATAATACTGTTAATGATTCCATTTTATTTAAGATTTTTCTCCTCGTTATTTTGGTCAATTATTTAAGATTTTTATTTGAAAGTCAATACGTAAGTTTTACGGCATACTAAATTTTGCAGCTCGATTCTTACAAAGATAAATCTTGAATATTTACCTGAATATTTATATGGACAGTAAAGATGACATTTATACTTCAAACGGTCACAATGTGTCCCCCCTAAATACCATGCTCCGGTTTTGCTGAAGAACCTTGATGTTGGGACGCACATGTTGCGACCGTTCAAAGTATAAACGCTATATGACGTTTTAGGGACAATTCGATATCAATAAACGGCTGGTGTTAATCGTGATATCGAACTGAGCCAATGCCGCCCTTCTGAAAAAGCAAGGACTTTTAAAATGCCAATACGAAATCCTATGGGGTATAAAGAAGGGCATTATAGGCATTAACCAATCCGCTGCCGTAGTATTGATCCCAACCCAATGACCCCAGGTCTGTTGCGGAGGATTCCAGAATGGTTTTTACCTGTTGCGGGGTAAGAACAGAGCTGCTTTTGCCTATAACGAGCGCAGCGGCACCTGAAACAAGCGCAGCAGCAGGAGAAGTGCCCTCCATAAAATAGTAATAAAATGAGCTTAAATTGGTACCGTCATGTGTCTGTTGCAAAATCCCGTCTCCATAATAGTCATAATTCTGATCAACCTTAATATCTCCGCCAGGCGCGCAGATATCAATCTGCGCGCCATAATTGGAATATCTTGCCAGGGTTTTGTCATACCTGACGGCGCTTACAGAGATACTTTCGGGATAAGAAGCCGGATATTCCAGGGTGCTTGACGCAGAATTTCCAGCGGAGCATATCACAACAACACCCATGTTGACGGCGTAACGAACAGCAGCCGATTCCGTTTCCGAGGTTCCAACCCCACCTATGCTTAAATTGATAATGTCAGCGCCATTATTGGCGGCATAATAAATGCCATCCGCCTCATTGGCGATGCCTACTGAACCATCTGCATCCATAACCTTTACAATGAGTATTGTGGCGCTGTGGGCAACGCCCGCAACTCCTGTGTAATTATTTGTTGTTTGAGCAATGCAGCCGGCCATGTGCGTGCCATGCCCATTATCGTCATCAGGGTAGGGATCCGAATTCACAAAATCCCAGCCGGCGCTTAGGTATGTACCTGCCAGATCCGGCGCTTTCGTATAGACACCGTATGTTCTATAGGCTACGCCTGAGTCAAGCACCGCCACCTTTACACCAGCCCCCTTTTCCAGATCCCAAGCCGATGTGCTCCTCAACATCTGATGATGCCATTGATACTTAAAATATACATCATTGGGTATAAAATGGCTGTGACGAATATAGTTAGGCTCTGCATAAAGCACTTCTGGTTCCTGGATGTAAATATTTACCATTTCATGCACTGTCTTGTCAGATGGTATCTCTATAACCTTGAATCCGGCATAATCACTTGAATAAAGCTCCTTGCATTTATGGCTGTCGTGTATCATCTTCTGCTTGTCGCTTGATACACCTTCATGAAATTTTACCAGAATCTGGCCGGAGACATATTGATTCTCATCTCCATAATTTTGGTCCACAGGGGGCATCACAGCTATATCGGACTCATCACCACTTGTTTGAGAAGAGCTTTGAGAAGGATAATTGACAGTCCCGCTCGATGATGCCTGCGGCCAGTTCCATAGTGTTGATGAAAAGCCTGGATAGCCGGAATATCCGCCGCTGAAAGGTGTTGAAGTATATTGTCCGTAGTTTTGATATCCGGTAGGTGCCCTGTAAAAACTGCCTGCCTGAATGCCTCCCAGATATTGGCTGGACGGGCTTGAATATCCTGCGTATTGAACCGGTGCTGAAGTGACGGGATATCCCCAGCCAAAGGATGCTGTATTGCTAAATGGCTGGGTAAAACCCACGCTTGAAAAAGGCGAGAAAGAAATGCCTGCGCTGACATTCTGCCCTGTTTGAGGCGTTGGGTAGGAATACCCGCCTGTGAAATTCCATGAAGAATTTGTATTGACAGGCGATGAAGTAAATAAGCCAGGATAAAACCCTTGCCCTCCTGTTGATGATGTGATGGACTGGCCGAACAATCCGTATCCGAATGCGGACGATCCGAAGACGCTTGGAGCCGCCGGCCAGTAACCGCTGAAATTGGCAGTCGCGGCAGGCCATCCGCTAAAAAACTGGCAATCGCCGCTACTTGGCACAAAAAGAAATAAAATTGCTACTGAGAATAGAGCTATTGAGTAAAATATCGACCTTTTTATATTTTTATTAAGACTGATTGCAAACATTGATCTCCTCCCCTTCCTTAACCTTGTTTCCCTTCTTGAAATAAATAAAATCCCTCAAAACTTTAAAATCTGCCCCCCCTTTTTTGTCTCGAAAATAAACCTCGTTGTTTATTTTCATGCTTCGTGGCGACACTAAGTGGCATGAGCGTTTTATATGAAAATACATTTTCTTTCATATGGCTGGCCACCAATGTGTTTGGCCATGATGATTTAATAAAGACGATTTAATAAGGATTCGACTTTCAAATATTCTATATTCAATCAACTATGCATAGGAAATGCCTGAGAGAAAGACAAGAGGCGAGTATATGGATTTATGAGGCTTGATTATCCAATATATCAATAAGTTTTAAGACAATCAGCAAAAACCTTCTTACGATTTAATATAATTTCAGATTGCCCTATATGATGAAATACGTTTAAAATCCATTGCAGGGTGTTGCGTGTTATC
>JAFGSM010000238.1 GCA_016934595.1 bacterium
AGCAGATTATACTGTGATTTAAAGATCAATATTGTAATATTCGATCGATTTTTTATGCTCAAAATGAGTTGTCGGACAGCCTCATAGAACCGGCTAAAATAATAAATGAAACGTCCATCAATCTTAGATTCACAAAGGGAAATGAAAATACCCAGAAGGGATTTTAAGGTGAAAAATGGCAACAGGGCTTAAAAGCGAAACGGTTACAATAGGAGGACAACAGTGAAGGAAAGGGTCTTGATCGTATTAAAAGACAGGGAGTTGCTCGAAGAATCGGCTTCTATTTTATACGATCATGATTATCTTGTGACAAAGGCGTCCAATCTTTCCGATATGGAATCGCAGATGAACGCCACACCCCATGATCTCATACTGATAGAAAGTTCTCTGTGGTTAAGGGAGAGGCCTGACCTTGTCCTCGATTTGGAACAAAAATACTCAGGCGTTTCTATAGTCCATCTTATCCTGAATGGGGATCAGGAAACACTTGATCGTTTATATAAAAACGGGTCAGGCATATACCTTTTTCAACCGGTCACCGCAAAAGAGATCCTCGTCACGGTTGATCAGACAATCAGGTACAGAGAGCTTTCGCTTAAATATAAACAAATGCTCAATGAATTCAGGGACGTAAACAAAAACCTTTCAAACAAAACCAAAGAACTACAGGAGCTTGTTGCGTTTAACAACAACATCATTGAAAGCGTTGATGCCGGGATTATGAGCATTGACACGCAGTTTATCATAAAAAGCTGGAATCTCAGGATGAGTGAGATATGCGGCATCTTTAAATCCGAGGCAATCGGATCGAACATGTTTGAATGCCTCCCCTGGCTTAACATAGAAAACGTCCCCGAGAAAATAGCCCTGGTGCTGACGGAAGGTAATGTTGATGAGCTGAACCGCAAGAAAGGAAAAGGCCAAAACGGGGTTGAGATATACGCAGACTATAGAATATCCCCGATAAAAAAAGGCGATGTTATTTCAGGCGCAGTGATTACTGTTTATGATATCAGACAGAAAACTCCCATAGAGGATGAACTTGAAAGCCCTCTCAGGTATACAGACAATCTGGTTGAACACTCCGCGGATGCCATAATAAGTCTTGATCCTGATGGCATTATAGTTACGTGGAACAAGGGGGCGGAGACGATGTTCGGCTATGGCGCTCAGGAGGCGATCGGCAGGTCATGGGATTTTATGGTTCCTGCGCAGGACAGGAAAAAGATGCACAACCTCTTTCAATGGGTGAATAAAGGAATACCTGTGAGCAACTTCGATACCCAGGTAATAAACAACTCCGGAATGCCTGTCCCTGTAAGCCTTACCGTATCATTGATAAAGGACGATGAAGGCAAAGTTCTTGGATTGTCAGGAATTTGCAAGTGCCTTTCTGCAACCGGAAAACAGCGGAGGCAGACAATCCAGTCACAGAAGATGGTCTCGATAGGGATTATGGCAGCAGGTCTTGCGGAAAATATAACCAATCCACTGGCCTCCTTGTCTATAAACGCGGGGCTTTTGTCCGCAAAAACGGATATCAATGGCTTATTGGAGCTAACCGAATGCCTGGGAAAGATGGAGGCGGATGCGGACCAAATCAGCCAACTTGCAAAGGATCTGCTCTGGTATTCCAAAGCCCCTAAAGATGAATCGGATGCCGTTGACATGCATGATGCGCTGGAAAAATCGATTAAATTTACAAGGCTTCAGACGGATATGCACAATATCGAGATAAGAAGGGCATATCTTGCCAAACAAAGCCGGATTATTGGAAATAACAGGGAACTGATACAGGCATTCATCAATATCTTTACAAACGCTCAGGCAGCCATGCCTGATGGAGGTGTAATCACCGTACAGACCGAGTCAATTATCGCAGAGGAGGATAGCATGGAGGGAAAGGCATGTATATCCATCAAGATCGAGGATACGGGCATGGGGATACCTGAAGAAAATATGCACAGGATATTCGAGCAGTTTTTTACCACCAATCCAAACAGCAGGAGCAACGGCCTGGGCCTTTATGTAGTCAATGCAATAATAGAAAACCATAGCGGCAATATCGAGGTGGAAAGCAGGGTCAATAAAGGGACATGTATTACCATCCGTTTGCCTGTTCATATGGAAGAAAGGGGCATCAGGGATAATCAAAATGAGTAAATTTGAATTTGCTGAACGAATCAAGAAACTGCCTCCTTACCTCTTTGCCCATCTTGATAGTCTTAAAAAGGAGGCACAGGCAAAGGGGGCGGATATCATAGACCTGGGTATTGGAGACCCGGATATGCCTACCCCCAAGCACATAGTGGCAAGTCTTGGGACTGCATCCAAAGACACTATTCACCACCGCTATCCTTCCTATGCGGGTATGCTGTCATTCAGACAGGCTGTGGCCGCCTGGTATGGGTCCAGGTTCGGTGTAAAACTTGACCCTGAAAAAGAGGTACTCTCGCTTATAGGTTCCAAGGAGGGCATTGGGCATATACCATTTGCCTTTATCAATCCTGGGGATATCGTCCTTGTGCCTGATCCGGGTTATCCGGTATACAGAAATTCCGTGATACTGGCCGGGGGAGACCCTTATACATTGCCTCTCCTTAAGGAGAACGGATTCCTTCCCGATTTTGACGCCGTTGATAAAAAGACCATGGATCAGTGCAAACTCCTGTTCTTGAATTATCCCAACAATCCTACATCCGCATGTGCGGAAAAGGGGTTTTTTGAACATGTTATAGAACTTGCACACAAACACAACTTCATCGTATGCCATGACGCCGCCTATTCTGAGATCGCTTTTGACGGATACTCTCCTCCCAGCATATTACAGGTCGAGGGGGCGAAGGATGTGGCGATAGAATTCCATTCCCTTTCAAAGACTTACAATATGACAGGCTGGAGGATAGGTTTCGCCGCAGGCAACCGCAATATCCTTGAAGGTCTTGGAAAGGTCAAGACCAATCTGGACTCCGGCATATTCGAGGCCATCCAGATGGCAGGCATTGCCGCCCTTACAGGTCCACAGACAGAGGTCCACCGCATGTCATCCATATATCAGGAAAGGAGAGACCTCCTCTGCCAGGGACTGGAAGACCTGGGACTGAAACTGGACAGGCCGAAGGCTACCTTCTATGTTTGGGTCGAGACACCAGAGGGGTTTAATTCAACCGAATTTTCTCTTTTGCTTTTAAACAAGTGCGGCATTGTATGCACGCCAGGGGTTGGCTTCGGCATCCACGGCGAGGGATATTTCAGGATAGCCCTGACTGTGGATCTGGAGCATACCGGCAGGGCGCTCGAGAGGCTAAGTCAAAGGCCGTGGGAATAATCTAATTATCATATCACATAGGAATTTCCATTTTTTTCATGCGGCCTTTCAGATAGTTTTTCTAAAGCCCGCCCGAAGGGCGCTAATTTGTTGAAATCTAACAAAATAATCGCATATCTATGCATTGGATCCAATATGGGGGACAGGAAGAAAAGTTTAGAGGCTACCTGCGAGAGACTATCGCAACATCCTGACATCAGGATCACCGCCATTTCGTCTTTCTATGAGACAGAGCCGGTTGGCTATCAGGATCAGGGGTGGTTCATCAATCGGGCAATCGGTATAGAGACATCCCTTTCTCCGATGAAACTTCTGAAAACAACCCAGGGAATCGAAAAAGACCTTGGGAGGGAACGGTCAATAAGGTGGGGGCCAAGGACAATCGATATAGATATACTGGCTTATGGGCGCCGGATCATAAATACCCCTGCCCTTAAAATACCTCATCCCCGCCTTCATGAACGAAGATTCGTCCTTGTCCCCCTGGATGAAATCGCCGCGAATTTTGTACATCCGGTACTGGGCAAATCTATCAACAGTATTCTGATTGACACACAGGACAAAAGTCTGGTAAAAAGGATTTAGGGACAAAATAAGAATTTAGGGATAAAATGCTGAAACCCGTTTTCTTAAAAAAACTCATGCTGCTCTGTGGCGACATGAAGCATGAAAATAAACAACGAAGTTTTTTTCTAGACAATCTATAACTGATTGCACGGAAAGGAGCAATCCATGGCCAAGGTTACTATACCAAAATTGAAACAGATGAAGGCAGATGCGGAAAAGATCACCATGTTGACTGCCTATGACTACCCTACAGCCATGCTGCTGGACCAGGCTGGGATAGATATATTGCTGGTGGGGGATTCCCTTGGAATGGTTGTACTTGGATATCCCAACACCCTGCCAGTGACGATGGAGGAGATGCTGCACCACACAAAGGCTGTGTGCCGAGGGACAAAAGATGCCTTGGTTGTGGGTGATATGCCTTTTATGTCATACAATATCAGCCACACAGAGGCCATAAAAAACGCAGGCAGGTTCATTAAGGAAGGCGGGGCTGCAGCCGTTAAACTGGAAGGGTGCGGGCAGCACATGATCGATATCACAAGGGCAATTGTTGACGCAGGGATTGCAGTCATGGGGCATATCGGGCTTACACCCCAGTTCATACACCAGATGGGAGGGTTTAGGGTTCAGGGCAAGGACCAGGATCAGGCGCAGGCCCTTGTTGACGGGGCTAAAAGGCTTGAAGATGCGGGTATATTTTCGCTTGTGCTGGAAGGCATGCCTGATGAGGTTGCATCCAGAATAACCGCAACCCTTTCTATACCTACTATTGGAATAGGCGCAGGGGCTGGATGCGACGGCCAGGTGCTTGTGATCCATGACCTTCTGGGACTTACAGGGCAGCGTCCACCCAAGTTTGTCAAACAATATGCAAACCTCTTCAAAGACATGCAGGAGGCAATTGGGGCGTTTAAGCGGGAAGTCCAGTCAGGGGCATTCCCGACAAAAGAGTATACCTACTGACCTCGGATTATATATTCTAATACCCAATATCCAGTTATCTAAAAACAGTTTAAGGGGAAAAGGTGGAACAGATTAATAAAATTGCCAGGATGCAGGAAAGGGCAATTCAAATACACAAAAAAGGTCTAACCATTGGCCTCGTGCCGACAATGGGGTATTTACATGACGGACACCTTAGCCTGATGCGGGAAGCCAGGAGAGAAACCGATTGTGTTGTAGTCTCCATATTTGTAAATCCGATACAGTTTGGGCCTTCCGAGGACTTTGCGAAATATCCGAGGGATATCGAAAGGGATATTGGCCTTGCAGAACAGTCAGGTGTTGACATAATATTCAACCCTGCGGCAAAGGATATGTATCCCTTAAGATTTCGAACGATCGTGGATGTACCGGGATTAAACAATATATTATGCAGTGCAAACAGGCCAGGTCACTTTCAGGGTGTAGCCACGGTTGTATGCAAGCTCTTCAATATAGTCAGGCCTGATTTCGCCTATTTTGGCCAAAAGGATGCACAGCAGGCCGTCATAATAAAAAGGATGGCGGAAGACCTTAACATGGGAATAAGGATCCGTGTCCTTCCTATTGTGCGGGAAAAGGACGGCCTGGCAATGAGTTCCCGGAATATATATCTATCCCAACAAGAGCGCCGGGCTGCCCTTTGTCTCTATAATGCCCTAAAGCTTGCAGAGAAGCTGGCGCTGGCAGGAGAAAAGGAAACCAGATTCATAACAAATCAGGTAGAAGCCCTTATCAAGTCCGAACCTTTGGCTAAACTGGAATATGCCGCTATATGCAATCCTGTTGACTTATCGTATATGGAAACGATCGAAGGCGAGGCGCTCCTTGCCCTTGCCGTAAAGATTGGAAGCACCAGGCTTATAGACAATACGATTTTAAAAACAATTTGAGCAGTTAGAAAAAATTATTAAAGAAAAGATTGCCAAAATGACTAGAACATTTTTAAACAGCAAGATTCACAGTGCCGTGGTAACTGAAGCCCGCGCCGATTATGAAGGGAGCATTGGTATAGACTCCCTGCTCCTGGAATTGACAGGTATTCTTCCTGGTGAGAAAGTGGATGTATACGATATAACCAATGGCGAGAGGTTATCTACATACGTTATTCCTGAAGAAAAGGGATCCGGAAAGATCAAGATACTAGGCGCAGCCGCAAGAAAGATAAATCCCGGGGACAAAATCATCATTGCCTCTTATGTACAGCTCACGGAAGAGGAATGGCAACAGCACCGGCCAAGGGTTATTTGTGTGGATGGAAACAACCATCCAAAGTGAAAATGAAACGCTCATTAATCTTGGATTCACAAAGGGGGATGAAATTATCCAGAATGGATTTTCAGGTGAACGCAAATGAATTTTCGATTCACAAAGAAGGATGAAAATACTAAAAGGGAATTTTCAAGTGAAAAATCAATATTGTTTATCGGGAGCCATCGTTTACAACATACACAGGCTCATGGGACAGAAATCCTTTAGGCAAGACGATCAAATGACCCATGAGGGTATATGGAATAGATTTTATGGATTTTATATCAATCTGCTCTTATAGATTTCATGAGGCTTATCATAGAATAAAGTCTACAAAGAGGATTGGCTCAAAATGAATTACGACAACAAAATTAAAGAAATTGATAAGCTTAATGAAAAGATTGAGCAATTTAGACCAATAAGCAAAGACCTATTGAAACAGATCAAGGAATATTATCGAATAGGCTTAACCTATTCTAGCAACGCTATTGAGGGAAACATTCTCACTGAAACTGAAACAAAGGTCGTTCTTGAAGATGGACTTACCATTGCAGGAAAACCCTTAAGGGATCATTATGAAGCTACAGGACACAGTGAAGCCTATGAATTGGTATATGATCTCGCCAAAAAGAAAACCATTGCTGAAAAAGATATTTTAAATATCCATAAACTTTTTTATTACCGGATTGATCTTGAAAATGCTGGTCATTATAGAAAAGTTCCTGTTGTCATATCTGGTACTGAATATATTCCACCTCCTCCGTCAAAAGTTCCTGCTTTAATGAAGAAATTTATTGCCAAACTCCCATCAATAAGAAAAAAACATCATCCTGTTGAGACTGCGGCCATGATTCACAAAGAAATAGTGGACATTCACCCTTTTGTTGACGGCAATGGCAGGACAGCACGGCTCTTAATGAACCTGTCTCTTTTTCAGGCAGGATACACAATAACCATAATTCCGCCCGTTTTTCGCGCTGATTATATTGCGCTAATTAAGCAGTCGCAGACTGACAAAAAGGATGCCTCTGGATTTATAAATTTCATTAGTTCAATGGTTTATGAATCTACAAAGGATTACTACCGGTTGTTAAAAGAATTAAAATCGTGAGGGATTAGTGATGTATGATTATACTTTCTTTGATTATCTTCCCGCATAACTTACCCTGAATGAAACCGCTTTATATTTCAATTCATAATGCAGCCGGGCCCGCCTTTTGCCCTAATTCGCTCATAATGCATTTCTTAAAGGACTGAACGATCAGAGGATCATATTTGATCCATTTGAGGCTGACAATCTCCTCCAGGCTCTCTATAGGTGATTTCGCAGGCCGGTAGGGACGGTCTGTAGTCATTGCGTCATAAGAATCCGCAACAGCTATGATTCTGGCGCTTATGGGGATTTCATCGCCTTTTAATCCATCCGGATAACCGCTCCCGTCAAAACACTCATGATGATGACGTATGATATCCTTTTCCTTATAAAGAAATGCCAAAGGCCTGATTATATTTTCGCCTATAAGGGAATGCGTTCTTATTATCTCCCACTCTTCAAACGTCAATTGGCCCTTTTTGATCAAGATTCTGTCCGGTATCCCAACCTTTCCTATGTCATGAAGAAGGCTTGCTATCTTCATGACATCCATCTCCTGAACCGAAAGTTTGAGATCCTCGCCAACCTTTAAGGCATAATGTGTGACCCTCGAGGAATGGCAACGGATGTAAGGGTCTCTTGACTCAAGGATATTTACCAGAGACCTTAACATCTCGATCATGCCATCATATATGCTTCGGTAAAACAGGTCGTTCTCGATCTTGAGGGTAGCCTGGCGTCCCATCATCATTACAGAGGTCAAATCCCTCAAATCAAAAGGCTGGCCATCCTTCCTGTCCCTGACCTCTATATAGCCGACCGGGTGTTCAAGGCCTCTCAAAATAAGAGGGACATTTATAAAATTATCATGTGTGATGACTTCCTCGGTTTGCTCTATAAATAAAGGCTCTTCTGTCTTTTCTTCCCTGAATAATACCAGTTTTGAGCTCTTGGCACAGATAATGGTTGCGGCAGTTTGCACCAGCAACTGGAGGAACCTCTCCATATCGGAAATGCTGTCTATATCCGCATTGAGGAGGGTTAAAAGAAGCGTGAGGACTTCATTTTTGCCTTCTATCTTTTTCTCTATGACTGTCTCTGTCTTCAAAACTTGCGCCTTATTATATCGTAACTATATTCTTTCTTTATTCTATCTTTCGTTTTCTATGAAGCATCAGACCTTAAAGTCAAAAAAATCAAACTGGAGCGCCTTCATGCGGTTGATCTGCCTTAACATCTGCCGTTTGAGCATCTCCCGCCTCTTCCCCTCAATGGACGAAGTTATCCAAAAATCAAGCCCAAACTTTTCATCCGCCAAGGCATCTAAATCAGCCTCTGTTAACCTCATATCATGTTGGCTGCGGTTTCTGTCACGCTTATTTGATCCTTGATCCATAAAAATCTCCCTTTAAGATACGTGTATTGTTAAAACGGTCTAATTTTCTATCGGCATTGAAAAGAAATTACTTCAATTCATTGAAGGTTATTTTACCGTGGTATATTGTAAGTGAAGGGTAACCTTTGAGAGGCCACCCGTGAAACGGGCAGTTTCTTGCCTTAGATCTGAAGGCCGATACATCCACTATCTTTTCCTTCTCAGGATCGATCACTGTGATATCCGCCACATCGCCTGGCGCAAGCCTGGCTGGATCAATCTTCAGTATCCTTGCAGGATTGCAGCTCATCTTTTCGATGATCTGCGAGATATTTAAAATGCCCTTATGATAGAGCCTTGTAAGGATTAAAGGCAGTGAGGTCTCCATCCCTATTATGCCAAACGGGGCATAGTCATATTCCAGCTCTTTTTCCACCAATGTATGAGGGGCATGGTCTGAGGCAATGACATCGATTGTGCCATCCTGTAAACCTTCAATAAGGGCCTCCTGATCCGCCTTTGTCCTCAAAGGGGGATTCACTTTTGTGTTAGGGTCAAAGCCTGCCACCGCCTCTTCCGTCAAACACAAATGATGCGGCGTAACCTCTGCTGTTACAGGAAGGCCCTCTGCCTTTGCCTGTCTTATAAGACGCACACTCCCTGCCGTGCTCACATGCGCTATATGTACAGATCTCTTTGTGAGCCTTGCCAGGCATATCTCCCTGGCAACCATGATCTCCTCCGCTGCCGAGGGGATCCCTGAAAGGCCGAGCCTTGTGGACATCCTGCCCTCGTTCATAACCCCATCACCAGCAAGCTTTTTGTCTTCACAATGGGAAATGATCAAAAGGTCAAACATCCCTGCATAGTCCAATGCATTTCTCATCAGGTCCGCGTTCATAACAGGCATGCCGTCATCGGACAATGCCGCAGCACCTGCAGCCTTAAGCTCTCCTATCTCCGAAAGGCTCTCGCCGCGAAGACCTTTGGTAATGCTCCCTACTGGAAGGACCCTTACCGTGTCAATGACTTTTGCCCTGCCTAATATATATTCCGTCACAGAGGCAGTATCGTTGACCGGCGATGTATTTGGCATACATGCAATGGTTGTAAATCCGCCCGCAGCGGCGGCCATCATGCCTGTGGCGATCGTTTCCTTGTCCTCACGGCCCGGCTCCCTTAGATGTGTATGCATGTCAATGAGGCCAGGGCAAACAATCTTGCCCGTACAATCTATCACATCAACGCCCCCGGCAGGTAAAAGATCCGGCCCTACCTCGCTAATCTTTTCACCCTTTATGAGGATATCATTAATGGCGTCAACGCCTCTCGACGGATCGATAAGCCTTGCCTCTTTTATTAATAAAGCCATCAGCCTTTTTCTCCTGAAAGAAGATACAAAACGGCCATCCTTATTGCCACGCCATTAGTCACCTGATTGAGTATCACAGAATACGGGCCATCTGCCACCTCGGGATCGATCTCCACACCCCTGTTTATAGGGCCCGGGTGCATGATCAGACAGTCATCCTTTGCCAAAGCGACCCTTTCCTTTGTCAGACAAAAAAACCTGGCATATTCCCTGATGGTTGGGAAAAGGCTCCGGTTCTCCCTCTCCTTCTGAATGCGCAGCATCATAATGATGTCCATTCCTCTTACCCCTTCCTTGAGATCATGATATACTTCGACTCCCAGATCCTCAACGAATGGCGGAATGAGCGTTGGCGGCCCGATCACTCTGACATTTGCGCCCATGCGGGTAAGGCCAAAGATATTTGACCTTGCAACCCTGCTGTGCAGGATATCCCCAACTATGGCTATTTTAAGCCCGGAAAGGCCTCCCCTTTTTTCCCTTATAGTAAGCATGTCCAAAAGCGCCTGGGTCGGATGTTCATGCGCGCCGTCTCCTGCGTTGATAACCGAGAAACGGCAGAGACGGGCAAGCATGTGGGGCGAGCCCGAGGCTGAGTGACGGATAACTATGATGTCAGGGTTCATGGCCTCAAGATTCTTCGCCATGTCCTTGAGGGTCTCCCCTTTGACCAGGCTGCTCCCCTGGGCGGATATATTTATGGTATCGGCGCTCAGGCGTTTTTCAGCTATTTCGAAGGACGTCCTGGTGCGCGTGCTCGGCTCAAGGAAAAGATTTATGACCGTCTTTCCCCTCAGTGTCGGCACCTTCTTGATGTCCCTGGTAAGAACCTCCTTGAATGCATCGGCGTTATTGAGGATTAATTCTATCTCTTCTTTGGAAAGGTCTTCTATTCCCAGCAAGTCCTTTTTATTTAATCTGTCTGACTGGGATGCTGTCATCATTCTACCAGGTTACCCTTTCAGGATAAGGAAGGATCAAGACCCTGTCAGGGCCGCCTTCCTTTTCCTCTTCAAGCCTGACCTGCACGGACTCAGATTCTGATGTGTCCAAAACCTTTCCTACATAGTCCGGCTGAATAGGCAGTTCTCTGTGCCCTCTATCGATCAGGACAGCCAGCTTCACACAGGCAGGACGGCCTAAATCCATAAGTGCATCCAGGGCTGCCCTGATCGTTCTTCCTGTATACAGGACATCGTCCATGAGAATAACCCGCTTGCCTGAGAGGTTAAAGGGTATGTCCGTCCTCTTCATAACAGGTTTTGGGCCTGAGGTTAAAACATCGTCCCTGTAAAATGTAGTATCAATAAAACCGATCTGCACCCTGTGGCCGCTAAGCGCCTCGATCTCCTCCACCAATCTGTTTGTCAGATCGGCCCCCCTCGTGCGAATGCCAATGATCACCAATCCCTCAACGGACGAAAAATCAGAGACAATCTGACCTGCCATTTTACGCACGGCGCCCCTTATCTGGGTCTTGTCCATGATTTTTCTTCCATCCTCTGTCCTGATTTTTCCCATAATATCCTGCCTTATTTACTACATCTACTGCCTTATTTAAAATATTTTATATCTTATCAGTAAAATAAACTTTCATTAAATAAGATTTGGCCATGATCGTTTATTATAAAGGCTCAATATCCTGTGATTTAAGTCTTGATGCATCTAAAATAATCCACAGTGCGGGAAAGCCCTTCTCTTAAGGATATCTCGGGCCTCCAGCCAATGCATTCAAATGCCAAATCCGGAGAAATTACACTGCGTCTTTGCTCACCCTGCTTTTCAGGGCCGTGCACCTCTTTTGCATCGCTTCCGGTCAACTCTTTCAAGATATTAAATATTGTATTGATGGAAGTCTCCTTGCCTGTTCCTATATTGAAACAATGGCTCCCTCCAAGACCAAGGGCCAGTACATTCGCCCTTGCCACATCTCCGACATATACAAAATCCCTTGTCTGTCCTCCGTCTCCATTTATAACAGGCTGTTTTCCATCGAGCATCCTTTCGCAAAAGATGGCCACAACCCCTGCCTCGCCAAAGGGGTCCTGCCTCGGGCCATATACATTGGCATACCTCAGGATGCAATATCGAAGGCCAAAGACCTGACGAAAATAGTCCAGATATTTCTCAAATGAAAGCTTTGCAACACCATAGGCGGACAAAGGTCTGAGGGGATGATTCTCTGCAGCGGGAAATTCCTCCTGCTCACCATATATTGCCCCGCCTGTAGAAGAGAAGATGACCTTTTTTACACCAAACTCAACAGCCATCTTCGCAAGATTTATACCCCCGATGATGTTTATCTGTGCGTCTTTGACAGGATCATCAACCGACACCCTTACGCTAACCTGGGCAGCGAGGTGACAGATGATGTCAGGCCGTTCCCTGGCCATAATATCTCTTATTCCGCTATCCCTTATATCTATATGATAAAACCTGGCACCGGCAGGGATATTATCTTTCCTGCCCGAAGAAAGATCATCCACAATAGCCAGGTCATGCCCCTGTGCCAAAAAGGCGTCTGCACAATGCGAACCTATAAACCCCGCCCCCCCTGTGACCAAGATTTTCATATCTTCCCCTCTTTCATTAGTCTGTCCTTAAACCACTCCATCGTAGTCTTGATCCCTTCCTTAAGGGCTACTTTGGGTTCCCAGTTTAAAACATCTCTTGCCTTGCTGATATCCGGCTGTCTTATCTTAGGGTCATCCACAGGCAAAGGCTTAAAGGTAATCTGACTTTTGGACTTTGTTATCTCCTTTAATAAAAACGCAAAATCCATAATAGTCATCTCCGCAGGATTTCCTATATTGACAGGCTCTGTACAGTCTGACATCAAAAGCCTGTAAATACCTTTTACAAGGTCGTCGACATAACAGAAGCTTCTTGTCTGCTTTCCGTCACCAAATACAGTAATAGGTTCATTCATTAATGCCTGGGCCATCATGGTAGGCACTACCCTCCCGTCGCCCAGCCTCATCCTTGGGCCATATGTATTGAAAATCCTTACTATCCTTGTATTTATGGCATGATACCTGTGGTATGCCATTGTGATGGCCTCTGCAAACCTCTTTGCCTCATCGTACACACCCCTTGGACCGATGGGATTTACATTTCCCCAATAATCCTCAGGCTGTGGGTGAACGAGCGGGTCTCCATAAACCTCGGAAGTGGAAGCAAGGAGAAAGGTAGCTTTCTTATCCTTTGCCAGCCCCAATGCCTTATGAGTTCCCAAAGATCCGACCTTGAGGGTTTGTATTGGAAGCAACTGGTAATCAATCGGGCTTGCAGGGCTTGCAAAGTGAAGTATGTAATCCAACGGCCCTTCTATATAGATATAGTTTGTTACATCATACTTTATGAATGAAAATTTACTTGACCTGATATGGGAAATATTCTCAACATTTCCTGTTATGAGATTATCCATGCATATTACGTCATGCCCCTGTTCCAGAAAAAAATCACACAGGTGAGACCCTAGAAATCCAGCCCCTCCTGTGATGAGTACCCTTGCCATTACCTGTCTCCCCCTTTTTCAATCCTATAATCAAACGAATCTGATGAAACGATATGATATACGACCTCGTTAGGACGAACAAGGTCCAATTCCTCTCTTGCCACCTTTTCTATATAAAAGGGGTCTTCCCTTAACCCCTTGATCTCCTTTCTCAATAATTCATTCTCTTCTGATAACGCAGCTATCTCTTCGGCCAAAACTTTACTTACCCTTCTAAGCTCCCCAATCTGAAGCAAGCCGTTATGGCCGAATATAGTGACAAAAATAAAAAAAAGGGCGATCAAAAGAAGCCAGAACAGCCAGTATTCAAATCCTAAGCCCTTCTTTTTATCCTTCCTTCTACCCGATTTAGGCTTGTTTGCCTTTTTGTCAATAGAAGCCCGCATGTTGAAGGTCATCTTTTGATCCAATATTCCAAATCAATCCCTTATTCAGATTAGTCCTTTTTCAGATTAGTCCCTCTTTTTCAGATTATAAAAAACTTCCATCCCTCTGAACAGCGCCGTATCCCCCATCTCTTCCTCAATCCTCAGAAGCTGATTATATTTGGCGATCCTGTCAGACCTTGATATAGATCCGGTTTTGATTTGTCCTGCATTTGCTGCGACAACAACATCGGCAATGGTTGTATCCTCTGTCTCCCCTGATCTGTGGGAGACTATGCAGGTATACCTTGCCCTCTTTGCCATCTCTATCGCATCCAGGGTCTCGGTCAAGGTGCCTATCTGATTCAGTTTAATAAGAATCGAGTTTGCCACCCCCCTGTCTATCCCCTGCTTGAGGATAGAGGTATTAGTGACAAAGATATCATCACCGACTATCTGTATACCTTTCCCAAGTCTTTGCGTCAATTGCTCCCAGCCTGACCAATCGTTCTGTGCAAGGCCATCCTCAATGGAGATTATCGGATAACGGCCAGCCAATGTCTCATAAAAATCGATCAAATCTTCAGATGTGCGCTCCGGATTTTTCTCCGACCTTAAGAAATATTTGCCGTCTTCATATAGCTCGCTTGCAGCTACATCAATGGCCAGAAATATATCCTTGCCAGGCTTGTAACCCGCCTTGGTTATGGCCTCCATAATCACCTCAACGGCATGCTCATTAGAATTCAAGTTCGGCGCAAAGCCACCCTCATCCCCAACGCTGGTGCTGAATCCCTTATCCTTCAGGATATTTTTAAGATTATGGAAGACCTCAGCGCCCATTCTCAGTGCATCGCTGAAACATTTAGCACCGGCAGGCACGATCATGAATTCCTGGATATCCAAATTGTTGTCTGCATGTGAGCCGCCATTTAAGATGTTCATCATGGGCACAGGGAGTTCCTTGGCATTTACCCCGCCTATATATTGATAAAGGGGAAGGCCGGCCTCTACGGCGGTCGCCTTTGCCACAGCCAGGGAGACACCAAGTATGGCATTAGCGCCCAGTTTGGATTTATTCTCTGTGCCATCCATATCTATCAAGGTTTTATCAATAAAGACCTGGTCAGATGATTCAAGGCATATTATCTTATCTGCAATGACATTATTCACATTTGCCACTGCCTTTGTCACACCTTTGCCCAGATACCTTTTCTTATCGTTATCCCTTAGCTCGACCGCCTCTCTCTCACCAGTGGATGCACCTGACGGAACGGCAGCCCTTCCCAAAGCCCCTGAGTCTAAGAAGACATCAACCTCTATAGTGGGATTCCCCCTGGAATCCAATATTTGCCTTGCCTGAACCTCCGTGATCTCTCCCATAACTATGCCTCCCTCCTGATATTAATGTAAAAAATTTCTTAAGAATTCCTATAAAAAACAAGTTTTTTATTTTTCATGATTCATTTATGATAGGTATGGATAAGATAATACGAAATTTTTTCTAAGAAAAAAAGTATATCCTATAATTATTGCCCATGTCAATTGTGGATAACTTGTGAATACTATACCCTTATTTCCTCTATCTAATTTAAAATATTGACAAACAGCGTTTCCCCTTATCTTACAGCGATAATTTTAAATGCTCTGTATTTCAATTACTTAAGGAAATATCTTGTATCACTTGAATTCATCTTTTAGAATACAAGATTTATCTAAATAAGATATCCACACGAAATTCGATATGAGATAGATAAAATATGTCATTAATAAAAGTTTAACAAAGGATAATAGAGATAAAACGACCATTAACCTTATTATTAAGCAAAAATATCGCTTGACAGCACAATATATTGTGTGCAATAGTTATTTGCATACAAGATAGAGTATCTTTCTTTAATTCAGTGACATCATATTTATATATATAATAATAGAAATAATAATAAAAAATTCTAAACAGACAAACCTGGGGGGGGGACGATAATCATGAGAATTTTGAGTCAGACGGGGCTTAGCCTTAAAGAGGCGCAAAAGACAGAAAAAGACCCAAAAATAAAACACATGCCTTGCTCAAGTTTTGAGACAACGGATCTATCTCTTTTCGTCAGGACATCCGAGGAAGACTTGACAACATGGGACAGGGGCAAGATCGTGGAAGCCCTGATTAGAGAAACCTATGTTGATATAGATACGGCAGACAAAATAAGCAGGGAGGTGGAGCATCAGATAATGTCTTCCCGTATCAATGTGATCACCGCCCCGCTTATACGTGAAATGGTAGACGCCAAATTGATAGAGCATGGACTTGAAAGGGCAAGGAGGATGCACACCAGGCTGGGGATGCCGCTTTATGATGTTGATCAGCTTATCCTGCATCACAATAAAGAAAATGCCAATGTCCCTCATGGCCCGGAGGCCACCAACCTGACCCTCGCTGAAAATATAAAAAAGGAATACGCCCTTCTCAATATTTTTACCCAGGAAGTGGCGGATGCCCATATGCGAGGCGATATCCATATCCACGACCTTGGTTTCTGCGACAGGCCTTACTGCTCAGGTCAATCCCTTGAATATGTAAAAAGATTCGGCCTTGACCTTCCCAATGCGCTCTCCATAGCCAAACCGGCAAAACATCCCGAGGTCCTTCTGGCGCATATGGTGAAGCTTGCGGCCAGCCTTCAGGGCCATTTTGCCGGAGCCATAGGATGGGACGCGGTGAATCTTTTTTTTGCCCCTTACTTATCAGGCCTGTCTGACCGCGATGTAAAACAATTGGCTCAGATCATGATATTTGAGTTCTCACAGCAGGCTGTGGCCAGAGGGGGCCAGGCAATATTCAGCGACATTAACATCTACTGGGAGGTTCCAAAACATTTCGAGGACGTCCCTGCCATAGGACCTGGGGGGGAATACACAGGCAAGACCTATTCAGAATACATCCAAGATGCGCAGCGTTTTGCATGGGCCTTGTTTGATGTATACAAAGAGGGAGATGGCTCAGGACGTCCTTTTTTCTTTCCCAAGCCTCTAGTACATATCACAGAAAAATTCTTTAACACGCAGGGGCACCAGGATTTCCTTCTCCATATCTGTGATGTGGCATCAGAGAAAGGGAATACCTATTTTGTGTTTGACCGGGGAGAAACAGCCAAGATATCAGAATGCTGCAGGCTCAGCTTTAAACTAAAGGCATCCGATCTCATAGATGCAAGATACCCCTGGAAGATGAGATATTGCGCATTGCAAAATCTCACCATTAACCTGCCAAGGGTCGCATATAATGCTGAGGGTGACGAGGCAAAGCTCTTTTCCCTTCTGACTGATCTCATGGAGCTCACGGCAGAGGCGCATATGCAGAAAAGGGTCTTCATAGAAAAACTCCTATCCCTGGGAGATAGAGGCCCTCTTGCGCTTTTGACCATGAAAAGGGATGGAGAGCCTTATTTGCGGCTCCAAAGGGCATCATACCTCATAGGGATGGTGGGCCTAAATGAAATGGTTAAAATCCATACAGGCAAAGAGCTGCATGAATCCAAAGATGCATTCATGCTTGGACTAAAGATAATATCGCACATGAAGCTTATTGCGGACCGCCTTTCGAAGAAACACAATATGCATTTTGTTTTGGAACAGACACCTGCGGAAAGCACTTCTTACCGTTTTGCCAAATTGGACTTGAAGCATTACGCCCCGCAGGCTAATGACTTTGTACGCGGCAATATCCCAACCGGCGAAGTATACTATACAAATTCCACATACCTTAATGTCGGGGCTACTATAAATCCCATTGACAGGGTTATGAAGGAAGGCGTTTTTCATCCGCTCATAGAGGCCGGGTCATTGACTCACATTTGGCTGGGTGAGGCAAAACCTCCCAAGGAGTCTCTGGCCAATTTTGTAATCAAGGTCTTTAAAAAGACAAACAACGACCAGATAGCATTCTCACCCGAATTTACTACATGCACTGAATGCCGAAGAACGGCCAGAGGACTTAACCCGGCCTGCACTTATTGCGGTTCTGAAAAAGTAGAGGGCATCACAAGGATTACCGGATACTTTACAAAGATATCAAGCTGGAACAAAGGAAAGACTGGAGAATTAAAAGACCGATACAGGTCAGGAGAGGCACTAATTTAAGCCTTCGGAACTTTTTTAGTTTCTGAAAATATTTCAAAATCCCTATACATTTAATTACAAACAGGAGATTAAATAATGACATCTATTAAATTTTTTTGGAAGCAGGATTGTCCTAAATGTCCTGAGGCAAAGCAGATTTTTAACGGCCTCAAAGAAAAAGGTTTTAAGGTGACGGACTATAACCTGAATACTGCTGACGGGCTCGCTGAAGGCACATACCACAGCGTTCTTTCTACTCCGACATTCCTTGTGATCGATGACAATGAAAGAGAGATACTTCAGTGGCGTGGGGATGTGCCAACGTTTGAAGAGTTGTTTGCCGTTTTAATGAGTCATGATGTCAAACCCCAGTGCATGTGCTAAAAATATTAATAAAACACCGGACATCAAGGCATTTATACAAACATCCTTTTTAGACTGGCGGGGCAGGATATGCCCTGTCATCTTCCTGGGAAATTGTAATTTCCGGTGCCCGTATTGCCATAATAAAGACCTTGTGCTTTATCCGGATATGCTTTCCACCACCCCTTTATCAGATGTGCTTGATTGCATTTCCTCACACGAAGGCTGGCTTGACGGCATAGTAATAAGCGGGGGGGAACCATGTCTAAATCCTGGGCTTCCTGATTTTATAAAAGGATTTCGCAAGGCCGGATTACAAACAAAAATCGACACGAATGGATCAAACCCAAAACTCCTGGCCCGGCTCATTCATGAAGGAATCGTGGATTATGTTGCAATGGATTTTAAGGCCCCGCTTAATGAATTCATCTATCGCAGATGCACAGGGGTATGGACTGATATAGGGGCAATCGGACAAAGCCTTGACCTTCTGTTAAAAGGAGCTGTGGATTATGAATTCAGGGTGACGGTCTGCCCTGGCCTGTTGGATGTTGAAGACATAGTATCTATGGCAAAGAGGATTAAAGATGCAAAAAGGTTTGTCCTCCAGAATTTTGTCGCCCAGAACACATTAGACCCGTCTTATTCTAAAATTGCCCCTTATCCCATGGAAAAACTGGAAGAAATGAAAAATGCTGCTTCTGTTTATGTCAAAGACTGCATGGTGATTTCACCTCACTAAACACCGGCTTTAAGTATTGATGGCTTACTAAAAAGTCTAAAATGCCCCTAAAAATAAGACTAATATTGATGGCCTCGTAAAAAGTCTAAAACGTCCCTAAAAATAAGTTTGATATTATAAATTTGATGTCTATTTTGGCGATATAATCCTGGTTTTTCAGCATCTAAATTACTTTTTACGAGG
>JAFGSM010000239.1 GCA_016934595.1 bacterium
AAATTCACCATTTAAACCCTCAATGTCTTTGAGTATATCTTTCTTGCCTCCATCATTTACAACAATCACCTCAAAGCATCTTTTATCCACAGGCTGATTGCATAAGGCTTTTATACATTGTCTCAATACAACCGATGTATTGTATGTCGGTATAACTATAGAAAATCTTGGTTTGTCTATTTTCATCGAACCCAAATCTATACCTTAGGATTCTTCATTTTTTAATGTAATCATCTATATTTATAGCTTCGCCCCGTAAATTCCATCTTGTTCAAAAGGCTAAATAATTTTCACTATCTATGTCTTATCAAATTGTATCACAAGTTATATTTCAATTATACAGTATTACGTATCCATTCTAATTTTTAAAAAAAGCTCATGATCTTATGATAGGCATGAAAGATGAAAATGAACACTTTATTTATCCTTGAACCAATCTTTACCGATCATATCATAACCGATCATATCATAAAAAAACTTTTTAAAACAATTTATTTCAAAAAATCTGAGAAATCTTTACAGGATTTTTTAGCACTTTGAGCCTATTAAAGCACGCTTCGTCAAAACTCGTCAAAAAACAATGTCCTTTTCTTATTAAATGCATATGATTATCCGGATATTATGATCAATTAGCTCAACCAAACGTATCGACCTGCTTATTTATATTTCAACTCATAATCAACAAGCACTTCTTACTTTAGAATGCAATGCTTTACCTTGACTTTATATCCATGCTAACTTAAAATAAATGTCCTGGAAAATGGAATCCCGGCTCCAACCGGAGTAGCAAAAAATGCTAAACACGCTGTGCAGATGGATCATATTTTATAGGGTTCGATTCCACGATATAATGAGAATCTCTGCACTAATTAATATTTCGGATTTTTTATGCTTTTATCACTGTCGATGGACTTATGAAAAGCCGTCACCCCTTAGCATGTTGGGGCCCAAATTTGTCATAAGATAAGGAGTCCATATTTATGTTCGGCATCGGTATGACAGAACTCATCGTTATCCTGGTCATCGCCCTTCTTGTGATAGGGCCTGACAAGCTACCTGAACTAGCCAGGATGCTGGGAAAGGGCATGTCAGAATTCAAAAGGGCGGCGGAGGATTTTCGCACCAACATTTATATGGACATGAAGGCCGAGGATGAAAAGAACAAACCCTCGCAAAAAGGACAGGCGCAGGACAAAAAAACCGTTGAAAACGCCGAAGCGATAAAAGTCACAGAGGAGAAATCTACCGATTAACACCATGATCTATTAATCCTTAAAACTTTTAAAATTAATTAAAACAAGGGCTTGTCTGTTTATTTCTCATACAAAAACCGCCAATGAAATTTAAAAAGATCTCTTTCGATGAGAGGCTTCCTTTCAGCTCTCACCTTGCCGAGATACGCTACCGGCTGATAAGGGTAATAGTGTTTCTCTCCATACTATTTGTGCTCTGTTTCTCTCTTTCCGAGACCATCCTGGATATCGTAAGGGCGCCTATAATAAATCAGAACCTGATCTTCATCTCACCTACAGAGGCATTTTTTGTTCATCTCAAACTCGGTTTTTTCACTGCCCTTGCCCTTTCGATCCCGTTTATACTTTATCATGTATGGGCATTCATTGCCCCTGGGCTGAAAATCGATGAACAGAAGAATACACTGCCCTTTGTAATCCTGTCTTCACTGTTTTTTACATTGGGAATACTCTTTGCTTACTATATAATCCTGCCATTAGGCCTGGATTTTCTGCTCAAGTACAAGACATCATCCCTCGTGCCAAATATAACGGTAGGTTATTACATCAGCTTTATTGCCCGTCTTTTGCTTGTTTTCGGTGTTATCTTCGAACTGCCCCTTATTGTCCTTTTTTTCACAAAAATCGGGATACTGAAACCTCCCATGCTAACCAAAAACAGAAAATATTCCATCCTGATCATCTTTATAGTTTCCGCCATTCTCACACCTCCGGATGTTGTCACCCAGATTCTTATGGCAGTGCCCCTTGTATTTCTGTACGAACTCAGTGTCATCATTTGCCGTATGGTGTATAAACAAAAACAAAAAAATAGGGAAAGGGTGGGCTGATGTCTAAAGAATTCCTTGATACTTCTACGCTTGACGACGCTCTTTCCATCATAAATAAATCTGTTTCGTCCGTAACATCAGCAGAATTAGTTCATCTTACTGCCGCCGCAGGGAGGGTCACATCGAAAGACCTTTTATCTCCTGAGGATTTGCCTGCATTTCCAAAATCGACTGTAGATGGATTCGCTGTGAAATCGGCAAGCACCTTTGGCGCATCTGAGGCAACGCCGATATATCTTGAGGTAACGGGTGAAGTGGAGATGGGAACTGGAGAGGTTATAAACAAACACGGATCACACGCCCATGCTTCTTACGGCGCTACGGCAATAATTGAAAACACAGCCATTCGAATACCTACAGGGGGAATGCTTCCTAAAGGCGCCGATGCCTCAGTAATGATAGAATTCACTCATGCCTGCGGTAAGGATGATCAATCGGGGACCTATATGATAGAGGTGACGCGCCCTGTTTCTCCAGGCGAAAACGTGATACAGGTTGGCGAAGATCTAAAGGACGGAGATATTGTTTTCTCGAAAGGTCACCGGATCAGACCACAGGATATAGGGATTTTGGCTGGCCTTGGTATAACCAGAATCCATGTCTTTTCCAGGCCGAAGGTGGCCATCATATCAACAGGGCCAGAGATATGCCCTATTGATCAAAAACCTGGCACAGGCCAGGCAAGGGATATAAACGCCTATACATTGGCAGCTCTTGCCCAGGAGTCTGGGGCCGAATCTATATATATGGGGATCTGCCCGGACGACCTTGAACAGATCAAAAATGTCGTCAAAACAGCCTTGTCCAAGGCGGATTGTGCACTTATATCCGGAGGAAGTTCAGTAGGGACTAGAGATTTCACATATCAGGCCATTTCCGATCTTGGCCCCCCGGGTGTGCTTGTGCATGGCCTGTCCATAAGCCCTGGCAAACCTACAATCATTGGACAATCCGAAACCAAGATCATTATAGGACTGCCAGGTCATCCGTCATCGTCAATGGTTGTAGCGCAAGCAATCGTACTTCCAACAATCTGCAGGCTTGCAGGCATTTCCCTATCATCGCCATTAGAAAGGCAGTTGAATATATCTTCCCGCAATGTAAAGGCAAGACTTACAAGGAATATCCCTTCTCAGCCTGGCAAGGATACTTTTGTTCGGATGGCCATTTCCACAAATGCCGAAAAGAGAGGCGGACTGCTTGCCACCCCTGTCTTTGGAAAATCCGGGCTCATATCAACATTCATCAGGTCACATGGCCTCCTGAAAATACCTGCCGGATCGGAAGGGGCCTATGAAGGGGATGAAGTAGACATACAGCTCTTTTAACCGGATGCCTATACAGCCTCAACCCTGCAAAACGAGCATAAAAAATGGGAAAAAGAATTATATCTTGAAATTTTTGAAATCCTGGACACATTTGAAAATATTCTTGAAGGTATGGAAGAAAAAAGGTCAGAAACCAATGGATCATTTGATACAGCAATTAAAAACCTCCGTGCTATTCACAAAAAGATATTGCGGCTTCTGTCCCGCAGGGGCATAGAACAGATCGAGTTTCCTGGAAACAAGGCATTGTTTGGCATGTGTAAAATTGTCGAAACGAAGGCTGTGCCAAACATGGAAAATGAATCTATTATTTCCATATCTCGAAAAGGGTACAGAAAAAAGGACGGGGCTGTAATACGTCCGGCAGAAGTCATAACGGTCTTAAATTAACCGTTATGATTTAAATTTTTTAAATCTTTCAGCGGTATCGCACTATGAGATTATAAGCCCTTGTCCTTTGACGGCAATTAAATATCTATAAGGCCGGTTCCCCTATCAAAGCGCATCCCTTATAAACATCAATCGACCTGACAATCAAACGGGCATGTCTCTTAAAATTCTTGCTAACCGCTATTATATATCTATCTCAAATAATACAGACATAAATAATACAGATACTGATCCGGATCAATTTCTTATTGATCTTCGGTTTCTTCTTCTGGAGATTCGGACGCCTCTTCTGCAGGTTTGGTTTCTTCTTCACTAACGGTTATACGGTCCTTGTTTGCCTCCCAAAATTTTGGACCTATACCTTTAACCTTCAGGATGTCCTCAATATTTTTAAAAGGACCGTTTTTCTCCCTAAATTCGATGATATCTTTAGCCAACCTGGGGCCAATCCTTTTCAGTTTAACCAATTCCTCTTCCGTCGCTGTATTGATATTTATCTTTTCCTCGGATACAAACTTCTTGCCTTCCTTGGCTGCCTTGCCCGCCTTCGCCGCCTTTCCCTCTTTTCCCTCTCTTGCGAATGTAACCCCTGGGATTGAAATAAATGCCGAAAAAATAATGGCAACAAGACTTATAAAACAGAGTGTGTACAATAAGGTCTTCTTGCTTTTCATCATATTGACTCCTTTCAAGCAAAAGTTTAGAAAATCATCCGGCAAACTAAGGCTTTTAAGATTTAATAATTAAGCCTAAGCTGCCTTTCATCCTTTGTAACTGCTCAATATATTATGGGAAACTTATGGCAACAGGTTCATAGTTCCAGAGGATATTGAGCAGTTAACATCCTTTAAACAATAAGGGATCATAAAGGGAAACCGGCCTTTATTGTTATAAAAACACCTGCCAACTCATGTTAATGCCTAATGTACATGTTTTCTCTGTTAGATATATAATATACCCCCTTTCTCCGCTCATTATTATTCCCCCCAAAACTCCCTGTCAAGGCTTCGGTACTGTATAGCCTCAGAGATATGTTCAGGCATGATCGTATCTGATCCTGCAAGATCTGCGATAGTCCTTGCAACTTTGATGATACGGTCATGGGCCCTTGCGCTCAATCCCAGCCTTTGAATGGCCATCCTGAGCAAACCTTTAGACTCCTCATCCAATGCGCAGAACCTTTTAAGTTCCTTCGGCCCAAGCTGGGCGTTTGAAAAAAACCTTGTGCCTTTATACCGGTCACGCTGTCTTTGCCTGCTGCGATTCACACGATCCCTTATTATGTTTGAGGAATCGCCTTCCCTCTCAGATGTCAGTTCCTGATAATGGATCGGCGGCACCTCTATGTGAATGTCAATACGGTCTAAAAGGGGGCCTGAGATCCGGCCAAGATAATTTCTTATCTGAAGAGGGCTACAGCGGCATTCTTTCTGAGGGTGCAAATAATAACCGCAGGGACAAGGATTCATGGCTCCAACCAGCAGAAATACTGAAGGAAAACTCAGGCTGACAGCGGAACGGGCTATCGTCACATGCCCGTCTTCAAGCGGCTGCCTCAGCAGCTCAAGAATGTCACGCTTGAACTCAGGCAGCTCATCCAGAAAAAGCACCCCATTGTGGGCAAGGGATACCTCCCCTGGCCTGGGAATCCCTCCGCCTCCGATCATGCCTGCGCGTGTGATAGTGTGATGAGGGGAACGAAAAGGGCGGTCTATCACCAGGGCCTGATGAGAATTGACAAAACCTGCGCAGCTATGGACCCTGGTTGTTGTGATCGCTTCCTCAAGGCTTTGTGCAGGCAGTATGGTTGCAAGCCTTTTTGCCAGCATGGTCTTTCCTGATCCGGGCGGCCCAAGCATAAGGATGTTATGCCCCCCTGCCGCAGCCACTTCGAGGGCGCGCTTTGCATATTCCTGCCCTTTCACCTCTGAGAAATCCAGAAAATCATGCCTCTGGCTATTCCAGATGGCATCTATATCGACATTATGCGGAGGTATATCGATCTGCCCGTTTAAAAAACTCACCGCCTGGGGAAGGTTCTCAAGCGGAAACACTTCCGTATCGCTTACGATGGCCGCCTCATTCGCATTCATTGCAGGGAGAAGCAGACCTTTAGACATCTCACGTGTCGCCATGGATAAAGACAGCGCCCCCCGAACAGGGCAAACCTTTCCATCAAGCGACAGTTCACCTACAGCAAGATATTTGTTCAGGGCATCCTGAGGGATCAGCCCTTGTGCGGCCAATATCCCAAGGGCTATCGGCAGGTCAAATGCCGTGCCTTCCTTGCGGATGTCTGCAGGGGCAAGGTTTATGGTTATCCTGCTTAATGGAAACTTGAATCCGGAATTGTTGAGGGCGGATTTGACACGGTCCCTGCTCTCTTTTACAGCAGCGTCCGGGAGGCCGACTGTGGTGAACACTGGAAGCCCCCTGGCAAGGTCTACCTGCACCTCTACAGGATAAGCTTCGATCCCAAGCAATGTCCCGCTATTAAGCCTGGAGATCATTTCTTTAAGCCATGATTTAACATATATTATTCAGATACCATTCATAAGTGAGACGGATGCCTTCCCGAAGGCTTGTTTTTGCGGCCCATCCCATTTTGGTAATTCTGGTAATATCGAGGAGTTTCTGAGGCGTGCCGTCAGGGTGTATATGATCAAAAACAATACGGCCTTCATATCCCACCACTTCCTTGATTTTCTGGGAAAGTTCCATCAAGGAGATATCCTTTCCCACGCCTGCGTTTACAGGCTCAGATCCTTCATAGTTGTTCATCAGGAAAAGGCATGCATCTGCCATATCCTCAACATAAAGGAATTCTCTCCTTGATTGCCCTGTGCCCCAAAGAACGGTCTCGGGCATCCCTTCTATTTTAGCCTTGTGCAGCTTTGCAATAAGCGCAGCCATGGCATGGGAGGTTTCAAGATCAAAGTTGTCGTTTGGGCCATAAAGATTAGTGGGCATTATAGAGATAAAATGTGTCCCGTACTGTCTGTTGTATGCCTGACACATCTTTATCCCTGAGATCTTTGCGATTGCATAAGGCTCGTTTGTTTTCTCAAGCTTGCCGTCCAAGAGGTATTCCTCTTTGATAGGCTGTGGGGCAAATTTCGGATATATACATGAACTGCCCAAAAAGAGCAGTTTTTTCACACCTGAAAGATAGGCTGCATGAATGACATTCGTTTGTATCATCAGATTCTGGTAAATAAATTCAGCAGGATAGTTATCATTGGCCCATATCCCGCCTACCCGTGCAGCGGCAAGAATCACATATTCAGGTCTTTCTTTATTAAAAAACCGCTCAACGTCTGTCTGGCGCAAAAGGTCTAATTCACCCCTGGTCTTGAGGATAAGGTTTCCATAACCCATCCGCTCCAGCTTTTTCATGATATTTGATCCAACAAGCCCTGTATGTCCAGACAGATAGATTGTGCTTTTCTTATCCATATCCCGCATACCCTTGATTAAATATACTGCACACGTTCATAATCAAGACAATCCCGCAAAAAGTGGAAGGGCTATCACAGATATCCACTTCAGGCAATTTTGATGGCCTCGTAAAAAGTGTAAACACATTCAGAAAAATAAATGCGATATTACGAATCTAAGAAGTCCCTGAAGGAAAATGGCTATTCATTATAATTGAAAATCCTGAAACCTGCCTGATGGCAAAGGTTATCCCTCTCTGCCTCCTTGATATCCTCCTTCACCATGATTCTTACCAGATCTTCAAAACCAGCCTTTGGCTCCCAGCCAAGTTTCTTCTTTGCCTTGCTTGCGTCTCCAAGGAGAAAATCCACCTCGGTAGGCCTGAAATAGCGTGGGTCTATTTCCACCCTCACAATCCCGTCTTTCTCATCCATCCCCTTCTCATCCACACCTTTCCCTTTCCATACGATATTTGTCCCTATCTCTGAAAAGGCCCTTTCCACAAATTCCCTTACCGAATGGTCTTTTCCTGTTGCAATCACATAGTCATCAGGCTGATCCTGCTGTAATATAAGCCACATCGCCCTCACATAATCAGGCGCATAGCCCCAGTCTCTTCTGGCATCGAGGTTGCCGAGAAACAACCTTTCCTGGAGGCCGAGTTTTATCCTTGCGACGGCCCGTGTTATCTTTCTCGTAACAAAGGTTTCGCCGCGTATCGGGGACTCATGATTAAAGAGCGTCCCGTTGCAGGCGAATATGTTATACGCCTCCCTGTAGTTTACGGTAATCCAGTAGGAATATAGCTTTGCCACGGCATATGGGCTGCGGGGATAAAACGGGGTCTTCTCTGTCTGCGGTGTCTCCTGAACAAGGCCATACAACTCGCTTGTGGATGCCTGATAAAACCGGACATGGACGGCCATTCCCAATATCCGCAGCGCTTCAAGCAGGCGAAGAGTCCCAAGCGCATCTGCATTGGCTGTATATTCCGGTGTCTCAAAAGAAACCTTGACATGGCTCTGGGCCGCCAGATTATAAATTTCATCAGGCTGCACCTCCTGGATAATCCTTATCAGATTGGTAGAATCTGTCAAGTCCCCATAATGCATAAAAAAAGGGACATCCTTCTCATGCGGATCGCGGTAAAGGTGGTCCACCCTGTCCGTATTAAAAAGCGATGCCCGCCTTTTTATCCCGTGAACATGATATCCCTTTTTGAGCAGGAATTCGGTTAAATATGCCCCATCCTGCCCTGTGACACCGGTTATCAATGCCTTTTTCATCTTTATCCCCATAATGATATTTAGTTTTATGTTTTCAGATTTATTTATATAATCTAATCAAAAATCTCTTGAATTGTCAATCTATAATTCAACCTCCCCGGTAGTCCTCATTATGCCATCCAAATGGGACAAATTCTTCCGCCATCCAGCAATTCTCATTATGAAAATTAATTGCGATAAAGGTATATTCAAGATTCAAGTAATGCCC
>JAFGSM010000240.1 GCA_016934595.1 bacterium
AACTCTACTTTTGCACTTTTTGTCTAAACTTATGAAAACATTGATAAATCATGCTGCTTTGTTTGGTCAGGCATCTTATTGAAAAATAAAGATTATTTGAAAAAAGTGCAAAAGTAGAGTTAATAAGTGAGAGTTGTAGATTCAGGCAGGGTTTGAGCTTAATCTCATGTAAATATTGAAATAAAAAAATGCGGTAATGACTCGCTTGAGGTTATATATTTCGAGGAGGAAAATGTGTCAGCAGATATAGAAAAACTGTCAGCCATGGCTAAATACCTTTTTGAGTCGCAAAATTTGGGAGTTATTGCGACACTTGGGAAGGAGTTTCCATATTGTTCGCTTATTGCTTTTGCAGCAACGGATGATTTGATGCATATTATATTCGCCACCCTCCGGAATACCAGAAAATATTCCAATATAAAGGCATATCCCACAATATCCATGTTGATCGATACCAGGTCGAACAGGGTCGAAGACTTCAAGGATGCAATAGCATTGACTATACTTGGAATCGCTCGTGAGGCCGAAGGCGAGGAAAGAGAAAGATTATCCAGAATATATTTGGCAAGGCATCCATATCTCAGGGAATTTATCCTGAATCCGGAATGCGCGCTAATGGCGATCGAGGCGGAAAGATATATACTGGTGAACCGCTTTCAACAGGTTATGGAGATGGATATAGCAGGCAGAGATATCAAATAACAGGGTTCGAAAAAAGCCCTAAACCTCGACATAGACCTTTTTGTCCTCAATCTTGACAGGATATGTTTTGAGATCCTTTTGCGAACGAAGCACATTCAGCGCCTGGATGCCAGGAGGAAAATGCGCCCAGCGGATCGTCTTACCTGTCTTAATATCAAACTGGGCCTTGTGAATGCGGCACTGAATAATTTGTCCTCCAGTCATCGTGCCTTTTTCAAGAGACGCAAACATGTGGGGGCATCGGCGCTGTATGGCAAAAAAGCCGTCCTTGAGATGAAAAACGATTATAGATTCTCCGCCGATATCGAATGTCTTTCTGCTGCCTACGGGAATAATGTTTTCATCGCACACAAATGTGAATGCCATCGGAAAATCAACCCAGTATCTCGGCCAGCCTCTTGCTGTCCGCCCCGAAGTGCACATTATTGTTAATACGCACGACGGGCCTGCGAACCAGGCGTGGCTCATTGAGCATAAGCTCTATAAGTTTATCATTACCTATTTTTTCCCGTTCAATGCCCATTACCTTAAAACTGGGACTGCGAAAATTGAACATCTCCGAGGCAGGTTTGCCCTGAAGCAGCCCTTCTATTTCCTTGCGATTGAAAGGCTTTTTAAAGAAATCCCGCTCGTTGATCTCGATCCCTTTGTGCGCAAGAAACTCTTTCGCTTTTTTGCAGGTGTTTCATTTTACCCAGCAATAAAAATCGGCATTCATCTTACACTCTCAATAATCTCTTCATATTTTGTTAAAGCTTTATATGAAAGTATTCTAATAATCTTTGTTTTCAAAAATTTAAATGTTTCTCATAATAACATTATTATGAGATTTTAAAAAATAATAGCTGATTTTTGATTAACTTGCAAAGGTGTAAGCAAACCCTGAAGATAAACAATATGGCTGGCGGTATGACAGGATAAAACTCTGCGGGATTTGTGCCTGCCTGCACTGTGTGTTTTATACCGCATGGCCCTCATTTTCTTGGAATGTCTTTGCAATAAGAGGAGTAAATTATATGGGAGGGTTGAGTAAGGAGTTTCTGTCTCCCTTAATCATATCTTCTTGCTGTATACTCGATGATCACTCCATAGACAATACCGGCAAGGAAAGCCACAGTGTCCTGCATCCCTGTTGATAAAAAGAATGCCGAGCTTATTACAAAACCCAATAAGCCGCCCCGAACATAACGGTTCAAGACGCTATTTATAATTTTCCAATCACCCGCCAATCCAATCACCAGTCCCATAATTAAACGGTTGTACCACATGGCGAACAGATACAACCCATTGCCGGTAAACCCTCCGGCCCTCAAGCCTCCCCCAATTATGCATATTAAACCTAAAAATGCCCCCGTAATCAAAGCTGTAATAATCCTTTTTTTCAACATCATTGCCTCCATGAGGTGATTAAATTTCTTATCTTTTTACATTTTATTATAACAAATTGAAAATGATAACAAAATAGGTTGTTTTAATTTGACCAATATCTGATTGTAAGATATGGCTTTCTGCAAAAAAATACATAATATGAAAAATTATACTTCTAATTTGATTGCACAAAAATATATTTCATTTTTATTAAAATATTATTTTCCTTGTTTAATAGCAGGATTGATTTAATATTATAAAATATAGTTAAAAATATAACACTCAAAATGATCATGTAACAAGATGGAACAGATAATGCACTAATCAAAGATAATGCAAAAGTTAAAAAC
This sequence comes from bacterium, assembly GCA_016934595.1. Classification (GTDB taxonomy): domain Bacteria; phylum SZUA-182; class SZUA-182; order DTGQ01; family JAFGSM01; genus JAFGSM01. The sequence goes on from JAFGSM010000240.1 coordinate 2,421, forward strand.
GAGATAATTTCTACAGAGAGGGAACCGAAAAAGTTTATCCCCGTCTGTGATATCTTCGTTGCTAAAAATAAATTTTTATTCCTCATGGCGGTCCGAATGGACGTTTGTGTTTACTATTAAAAATTGGGGGGTTGAAATGAAAACATATAATGCCGGAAGACTAAGCGGATTATTGGTTTTAGTTATTGTCATTTTTGTCTGCATCTTTATGAGCCAGCCATCAACGGCCCAATTTATTAATCCACATTTCATTTTTTGGCCTTTTCAGCAGTCAGTGTCACCTGTGATATCATTGTCACCAGTGGTACCTTTCTTCAGTCAGCCATGGTTGAATCCAGTTTTATCCACTCCAGCAATCTATGGACTTCCTTCCCCCTTGCAGAATCCCGTCGCCCGAATTGCGGGGACAACAACAATTTTTCTCCCGCCGTCAGCTATTACGGACATCAAGGTTATAATCAAGCCGCCTGATGTAGATACCATTAAACTGGAGGAATTGGTGGCGCCCTTTACGATATATCTCTATCCTGAAGGGTATAGCCCCGAGGCGCGCTTATTATCAGCAATAATTGCAGGAGGCCTGCTGCCTTTTTATCCCTTTTAATCTGTATAGAGATAATTTACAGGCCATGATCGCGCCTTGAGGGGAAAAATTATTCTCACTATATGTAAAGTTGATGGCCTCGAAAAAAAATCAGCGGTCGATTTCATCCTTCAGGCTGCGCCTCATCAATTCGTTGACTGTCGCATAGCAGGATTTGGCCTCGTAAAGGATCTCATAGACCTTTTCGCAAATCGGCATATCTATACCTTCCCTTTTTGCAAGATGATAAACAGATTTTGTTGTTTTTATCCCTTCCGCCACCATGCGCATCTCATCAAGGATACTTTCTAATGTCATCCCTTGACCCAATTTGAGACCCACTGTACGGTTGCGGCTAAGATCCCCTGTGCAGGTAAGAACCAGATCGCCCAATCCGGATAATCCACTAAAGGTATGAGTATCTGCTCCCATCTTCACTCCCAGGCGTGAAATCTCAGCCAATCCTCGTGTGATTAGTGCTGCCCTGGCATTGTGTCCGAAACCCAAACCATCGCAGATGCCTGCAGCGATCGCAATAACATTCTTTAGAGCTCCTGCAAGCTCAACTCCTGTCTCGTCCTGAGAGCTATAGGTCCGAAAATAGCCCGTTTGAAAGACGCTCTGAATTTGGCGCGCTGTTTCCAGTGAGCGGGAAGCCACTGTGACTGCCGTTGGGAGTTTTCGAATAACCTCGCAGGCAAAGCTGGGCCCGGCAAGGGTTGCTATCTCAACGGTTTTAGACGGGGGTAAGATTTCATGCCATATTCCGGACATGGTAAGTAATGAGTCAATCTCTATGCCTTTGGTGACGCTTACAATGACGGCGCTGTTTTCCAGATATTCTAAAGACTGCAGGGCTATATTGCGATAAAAATGAGAAGGAACGGCCATAACCAACATCCTCTTCCCTTTGACCACATCCTCCATTGAGGTTGAAGGAAAAACGTTTGCAGAAATTTTATGACCGGGAAGATAAAATGTATTTTCATGGCGGTGGGCGATGATTTTTGCCAATTCAGGCTCAAAAACCCACAGATATATATGATATCCCTTGTCAGCCAAGAGGTTTGCCAATGCAGTCCCCCAGCTTCCAGCGCCTATGACGCCTATGGATTCAATATGTTCCATTTGAAAAATGTCCCTGATCTTTATTGAATATCAAGTAAGCGCTCAATATGTTATGGAAAAATAAGCCTCTAAATGGCAATGAGTTGCTATTTTTACAGGATATTGAGCAGTTACAATATCAAGAAAAAAATAGGGCGCTCTATATTCAAGCGCCCTATTTTTTTATAAAACATAACGGAAATAAAAAGACCTCTGTTTATTCCTCTTTCAGCTTGCCCTCTTTGACCATCTTTCTTGTCCATCTTGGCCTATGATGATCGCACCATGCACGGGTAACCCTTCCGGATGTAATAACGCTCAAACTTCCGGGGTTTGCCCAGGAGCCAAGGTAGCCATGGCCGATAAACCCAAGCGCGAACATAAAAGCGGAAAGGGCATGAAGTGGATAGCTTAACTGCACGGCTCCACGGCTCCATGCGAACGGATTCCACATGATATATCCGGTTATGGAAACGATAGCGCCGAATATAATGGTGTAATAGAAAAAGATCTTCTGACCGGGGTTGAACTTGTAAAGATCAAAGTGTTGATCCGTCCTTATGATATAACCGCCGAAGACCTTAAACCACTTGATATCCTCGGAATCGAAACCGCAGTCCTTTACCCAGATCAGAAAGACCAGGATCAAAGAGATGAAAAACACCAGGCCAAAGAAATGGTGAACTGTTTTTGCCCCATGAGGAAGCCCGAAAATCTTCTGAAAGATATCCAGTGACCTGAACATAAAACCAAACCCTGTGATCATACATATAACGCAACTTATCACCAGAGCCCAATGTCCTATCTTTTCCAGGGCGGTTGAACCGTTTGTAACAATCTTCCCTGCCATTATTTTTCACCCCCTTTCCCTTCGCTGACCACATGCGGGCCATGTAGCCAAAAATGAAGCAGAACGGCCAAAGCGGTCAATGGGATACCCCATTTGACTAAAGGCTTGATAAACCTCTTCCACAAAACAACGGTCATAGGCACCTTAGGATTAACAGGAAGGCCGTATTTGTCAGGGGAATCTGCAAGGACGTACATCACATGAAGGCCATCCAGTTCGTTTTCCCCATAGATATTCTGTGCCCCTTGAGCTTTTGCCTCTGCAATGAGCTTGTCCCTGTCTCCATAGACTATTGCTCCGGTTGGGCATGCCTTTGCGCAGGCAGGGGAAAGGCCGTTTGCCATCCTGTCATGACATAAATGACATTTGCTGATGGTCTTTGTGTCTTCACTGAATTTTGGCACCTCAAACGGACATGTCATTACGCAGTATTTGCAGCCGATGCACTTTTCAGGATTGAATGCAACCGCCCCCTCAGGTGTCCTGTAGAGCGCCCCGTTTGAAGGACACACGATCATACAAGTAGCCTCTGTGCAATGCAGGCACTGCTGTTTAAGAAAAAGCCATTTGATCCCGTAATCGGAGCCATTGCCATATTCATTGAACTTGATCTTGGTATAGTTAAATGGATCCATGTCAGGGGGATTCTCAAAGGTTCCTCTATTGATGGTCTTGGTGGCAGGCAACTGGTTCCAGTTCTTGCATGCCACCTGACAGGCCCTGCAAGCGGTGCACTTCTCAGGATATATCATAAAAGCTTTCTGAGTCTTGAATTCAACCATCTAGTTACACCCCCTTCCTTTCAATATTGACCATGAACGCCTTTGATTCAGGTATCATGGTGTTAGAATCGCCTACTGTAGGAGTCAACAGGTTTGCGCTGTCGCCAAAGGTCAATCCAGGGCCATATTCAGCGGTTGTAACCCAGCCGTAATGCCAGGGTATACCTACCTCATGAACGGTATGCCCTGCTATCTTGAACGGCTTGAACCTGTCGGTTACCATAGCAACAGCCTCTACCTGGCCCCGGGCGGATTTCACAATGCAGTATTCACCGTTTTTGATCCCCTTGTCTGCGGCAAGCTCTTTGCTCATCTCTACAAACATGGAGGGCTGAAGCTCCGCCAGCCACGGCTGCCAGCGCGTCATTAGCCCTGTCTGCCAGTGCTCGGTTACCCTGTATGTCGAACAGATAATGGGATACTTGGGATCGCAGCTCATAAATACGTCTTTGCCTTCGCCTTCGCCTTTGGAACTGAACATCTTCACAGTAGGGCTGATTCTGAAGTTGTTGCCAGGGATGAGGTTCTTTTCCACAGGACATTCAAGAGGTTCATAGTGTTCAGGGAAGGGGCCCTCAGCAAGGCCAGGGCCGAAGATCTGGGCAAATCCTTCAATGGTCATGATAAAGGCATACCTGCCTGCCGTTTCATTTGAAAGAGGCGGCCAGGGTCCGTCCGGCACATCTCCAACCCATGCGCTCCCGTTCCAGTAGATAACCGGGCGATCTTTATCCCAGGGTTTTCCAAATTCATCTACAGATGCCCTGTTATAGATGATCCTCCTGTTCACGGGCCAGCACCAGGCCCATTCCAGGTAAAGGCCAATGCTGCTTGTATCCTTGTTATTTCTGCGGGCTGCCATGTTTCCCTTGTCGGTATAACTATTACAGTATAGCCAGTTTCCGGAAGAGGTAGAACCGTCTGCCTGCAGGAGGGCAAATCCCGGCACAAGGGCGCCCTTCTTGTAAATCGTCCCGCCGATATCCTTGTCTTCCAGGAAATAACCGTTTATCTCCTTGGCCACGGCGTGTGCATCGAATGTAAGGAGTGATCCATCATGCCTTTTGGGTCCAAAATTCCAGGTGAGATTCAGGATAGGATCAGGAAACTTGCTCCCCTTTTCTTTAACAAGTGTCTTCACTTTGTGGCAAAGCTCGCTGATGATCTCCCCGTCTGGCATTGATTCGCCAACAGGCTCCACAGCCTTATAGCGCCACTGCATCCATCTGCCGCTGTTCGTTATGCTGCCTTCCTTTTCGAAGAATCCGGCGCAGGGAAGGGAGAAGACCTCCGTCTTTATCTGGGAGGGATTCATTCCAGGCCCCTTCCAGAAGGATGCTGTTTCACTGTCGAAGATGTTTACATTCACAAGCCAGTCGAGCTTGCTTAAGGCCCTTCTGACTTTTCCAGCATTGGCGCTGCTGCAAGCAGGATTCTGACCCCAGGAGAAGAACCCCTTGATAGAACCCTTATCCATTGCATCGAAAAGCATCAGCCATGAGTAATTACCTGTGTCATCTGCCTTTGGAAGCCAGCCATATCCAAAGTCGTTTTCCTTGGTAGCCTTGTCTCCGAAAAATGCCTTAAGCAGGCTCACCGAATACTTAGGATAGTTGCCCCACCAGTTGGCGCTTTTAGGATCAGCGGTCTTGGGAGTGTACTTCTCGTTGTAAACCTGAAGTGTTGTGTCCGAGGCCCTTGGGATTTTGAGATATCCTGGGAGAAGATGGAAGAGAAGCGCATGATCCGTGGAACCCTGCACATTGGATTCCCCGCGCAGTGCATTCACCCCGCCCCCAGCAACACCCATGTTGCCTAGAAGCAACTGGATGATAGACATGGTGCGGATATTCTGGGTTCCGACCGTATGCTGTGTCCATCCCATGGCATACATGATAGTGCCAGCCTTTCCAGGTTTACCTGTGGATGCATATGCCTTGTATACCTTCGTCAGAGATTCCTTAGGCGTGCCTGTGATCTGTGAGACTATATCCAGGTCGTACCTTGAGAAGTGCTTTTTCAATTGCTGGAATACACACAGGGGATCTTCGAGGGTGTAGTCCTTTTTGATCACGCCATTTGCATCCTTCTGAAATGTCCAGGTAGCTTTGTCGTATTTGCCCCCTTGTTGATCGTATCCCGAAAAAACTCCGCCGTTGTCACCAGGGAGTTTGAAATCAGGATTTAAGAGAAAAGACGCATTGGTATAAAGCTTGACATACTTTTCAAAATACAGCTTATTCTCGATGATGTACTTTATCATTCCGCCAAGAAAGGCTATGTCCGCGCCTGATCTTATGGGAGCATAGATGTCAGACTTTGCGGATGTCTTGGTGAACCTCGGGTCAACGCTGATTAGTGTAGCGCCCTTTTCCTTTGCCTTGGTGACCCATTTAAATGAAATGGGGTGATTCTCTGCCGCATTGCTTCCCATGACCAGGACTACATCCGCATTTGCCAAATCTGTCCAATGGTTGGTCATGGCGCCTCGCCCGAACGACTCTGCCAGAGCCGCTACTGTAGCGGAGTGTCAGATACGGGCCTGATGTTCAACATAGACAAGCCCAAGGGATGTAAGGAATTTACGATATGCATAGCATTCCTCATTATCCATAGCAGCGCTGCCTACAGATGCAATAGCGGTAGTCCGGTTTACGGTCTGCCCTTTGTCATTCTGCAGGGTAAAGGTCTCTTCGCGTGTGGTGTAGATCTTCTCGGCGATTTTTTCCAGCGCCCATTCCCATGACACTTCCTTCCACTGGTTGCTATTAGGCGCTCTATACAATGGCTTTTTCAACCTCGCAGGGTTATTGGCGGAAAGCTGATAAACCGAGCTTCCCTTGCTGCACAATGATCCTCTGTTGATGGGATGATCAGGGTCCCCTTCTGTATAGACGACCTTCCCCTGGACAGAATGTATTATAATACCGCAACCGACACCGCAATAAGGACAAATGGTTGTCGTCTCCCTGGCATAGGCGATTCTCAAAGGAGCAAGCGCCGCATGCACGGATGCGACGTCAAATCCAAACTCCTTCAATGCCAAGCAAGCTGAAGTGGCGCCCGAGATCTTTAAAAAATCTCTCCTGCTAAACTCCATGATTTTATAAACACCTCCTTTTAATCTGAATCTGAAATATTACTATTGTGGGAGGAAATCAGAACTACTTTTGGATACTTTAAACCAAAAAGTTATAAGGTAATCACCCCCTTTAATTAATTTTAGGTCTCCCCATAATAAAGAATAAGGCATTAGAAATGCCTTATTCAGGTATGTTATTGTTTTATTAATAGATGACATTAGGAACAAACCCTCATGGCCATTATTGCAGCCACGAAGGATGAAAAATAAACAACAAGGTTTATT
>JAFGSM010000241.1 GCA_016934595.1 bacterium
ATGGCCTCGTAAAAAGTATTTTTAATGCTTAAAAATCACCGATATATTAATAAAATATACACTAAATTTATAATATCGTACTGATGTTTTTGACCAATTTAGACTTTTTACGAGGCCATCATCCTTAACTGATTGATTATTTTAAAATCTATAAAACATGATACGCTAATTTTTTATCTTTTGTCAAGCCTTATGGTTTTTTTTAAAAAACCCATAACTGGCAATCTTATAAACAGTAACTATCTGTTTATATTGATAATAATTCTATTGGGGAAGGAACGGATCAAACATTTCTTATAATAATCAGCCACTATCCAAAACAAGATTCTGATCTATTTTTAAAGGCAGGATTGGGATACTTCAGTCATTGGAATAACCGACCCGAAGAATCGGCAATAAAAGGTGGCTTGGGCTATACCTTAGGGGCCGGCTATGACTTCTCGATTAAAACAAATTGGGCGATACCAGCATTTTCAGCCTTCAGCTTTGATGAGACGGATGAGGAAAATCATAGTGTATTTTCTTTAGCTACCGGATCGACGTTTCAATAAAATATAGATGAAAATGCCTTATGTAAAAACCATCTTATGGCCAACGGCCAGGATAGAAATTGATGCCGTATAAGCCAAATCCATATGGACGGCCTAAATAAGCGCCGCCAAGGCTGCCTGCATAAAATCCTCCCCCATAAAATGAGCCGCTTCCTATAAAAAAGCTTCCATATGGCCATCCCAATCTGCCGGTATGAGGGACACCAAACAAGCTGCTTCCATATGGCCATCCTAAATAACTGCTGCTGTATAGACTGCCATAGATAGATGGAAATTTGTAATAAGTCGAATTAAGCAATGGATTATAGATGTTATAAGCAGGATTGCTGTAAAGGTTCGTATAAGGATATGTACCAGAAAATGAATAAGGGTATGAATAGGGATAACCATAGGGAGGATAATAGGGAACCGGAACAAAAACGGTGTTCGTAATGGGAGGGCTATATTTTACAAAGACTGAATCATTGTCAAGTTTATCCATATATCCCCTGTAAATAAGGAGAGTCACATTACGGCAGCTATCCGGTATGTCAATGTCTCCGAGGTTCTCCAAATTCGACCTGTCGGAAGAGGAAAGCTCTAAAGAATTCCAATAGACAAGTATGTCATTTTCGTCTTCAACGCTGTAAGGGCCTATGAAATAGACATCTATCCCACCATCGTTGCTTGCCAGAGATGATATATAGAGGGGATAGGTAGGCTCTTCCGGATAAAATACGATCTCAATCGGTGTGCCGCCTCCGCTAAAAAGAGAGATTATTGTCTTGAACATCTCCGATGAGATAATATAAGGGCGAACCTTGCTCCTTAGATCTGTAGATGTCGTTATTGTCCCGTCTAACCAGTCCGTCCGCAGATCTTCATACTCGCTTTGTTCCATTATGTGTCCTGCAAAGGAATTGGCATCGTAAGGCAAGTCCTTTATATTTTTCGCCAATTCATATGTAAGGCTATCAACCACATCATATATGTCATCCAAATCTATATTATTACTCATAAGGTCCGAGTATATCGTGGGACTATATGTCTGAAGGGCTGATAACGCATCAGCAAACTCATTCCCTATGTCGATCTTGTTTGCTATAAAGTATGCACCTCCTGTTTCTTCTGTATAATTATCAACTACACCTGAAAAACCGGAGGGTACATTATAACCGTTGGCAAGCAGCCAGCCTGTCAGGATATTTGGATCATTAGCCCAGATAGTGGCAATATCATAGGCCCCTATCTCCTGAATTCTTATTACCTCAATGCTTTGATCTGGATAGCTACCTCCCCCATAGACCGGATATTTAAGTCCGTCCCAGCGGGTATAAACTGGAAACTTATCCTCCAAAAAATCAAAAATCTTATTGTCAGAGGCCCTGACATTGGGGTCTTCCGAAGAATGAATCGGAACAATCCAGCAAAAATCCGACAAGGAGTTGATCTCAAAAGAGGCGCTTAATATAAGGGTCTCCTTCTCCAGGTCTTTATCCCATACAATAACTGCCTTTTGCCCAGGCTCAGGGATAATATTCCCTCCAATTCCTATACTTACTCCATCGGCCAAGGTTAAACATGGATTGAAGACCATAATCAAAAAGATCACAAATATTGTCATTAAATTGAAAAACTTGATTTTTTCTAACATAACCATATCCTTTCTATAATATAATTTAGTGATAATTTATAAATATTATATAGTTAGGATCCAAATCTATTATGTCTGTTATTTTAATGTGACGTTGTTTTGATGACATTTAACAAGACTGACGAGATTTAAGCTGATAATCAAAGGATATTTAAAAGGGCAAAGAATCATTGCATCCCCCCTTTTTGATAAGCCTATTCAGTTAGACTATAAAATAAAATTTTTGAAGAACAAATGCCCATGGCCATTCAGTCATGCCAAGAAGCATGAAGATATGATTCTCATTTTCTTAATGATATTGAGTCAATAAAAAATAGACGTCCTTATGATTAGTTCGGTTACGTCAATTTAATCACTGATCGGTTTATATCGGCGATCAAAATATTTCAGAATAATTAGAAAATACCGAGATAGTTAACTATATAGAAGTATTATCAATTATTAGTCCCATGTCAAGACCGTTATATACTTGCCTTTATACCCTCAGCAATTCTCATTATGGCAGTTTTTAACACAGCATTATTGTGCCATAGTCATCTTCATATGCTCTATATGGCATAGAAATTGGTCATAATGAGAATTGCTGTTATACCCTTCCATTTGTTATCTTTTTATGCTAAAATATATACAATTGTTATTTGATATTTGGATAGTCTGATTATGCAATCAATAATTAACTTGTTGTTTATCTTAATTATCAGATGTGTCCCTATAAGGAGCATGAATAATTACAATGACATCAAGATTAAACACCCCTATTAACCTTTATCTTTAATAAAGCAAATGGCCTGGTGCAAGGGGGGGGCAAAAACTGGATACCATGCAGCCTTGTTGCTTATGAAAAAAGGAGCGAATGAATATGAATAATCATATCAGATTAGTTGCTTGCAGAAAGGAAAAAATGAATATGAATAACCATATCAGATTGGTCCCCTTTAGAAGTCCCCTAAAACTGGCTAAAAATCTTCTTAGAAAAAAATTGAATTCCCTTCATATAGTTTTATATACAGTTTCCTATATGGCTTTTTTTGCCTCCATTTTAGCTATTATATTATCATCATCCCTATGTATGGCTCAATTTTCAGGCTTCGGTGATATATGGAATCCCCCTGCGTTTCAGAGTCAGCCGCTTCAACTGCCGGCCTGGAGCGATGAAGGGGATATCCTTGTCGATAATTTTGAATACTGGGACAGCCCGTATAATCATGGCTGGGTGCAGTCCGAACCGTCTTATCCCGTATATGGTTTCGGACTGGGTTACGCCACCACTTTTAACACCGTCCTTGACCTTCAGGAGGGGAGCCGTGTGCTCGATGTATACCGTCCTTCATCTGTATTTCTTCTTGGGACGATTTACGAGCGCCACTATATCAGCAAATATCTCTCAACTCCGCCTGCCTCAGGCAGCGCTCAAGGGAGCACAGGGATAGACCTATATAAAAACGGTGTGCTTAGTTTCAAATTCAGGGCGCCCCTTGGTATTGAGCTTTGGGATATCTTTCAATTTGAGGTATCCGGCATTTCTCCCTGCCCAACCGGCGGATCCGGAAATGATATCCCCTTCATAATTCAGATTCATCCTGTGCAGCCGGGTTCTCCTTCGGGAAGCGGAAATACCGCTGCAAATATAAGCGTATATCAGTCAACCCTGCTCCACAGCCCTTCCTATGACAATTCATCAAGCTTAATCATCAGGGTAGACATAGGACGTAATTTCATGGACGGGTCATGGCATGTAATCTGGCTGGATTTGCCAGGTATCCAGTCAGATGCATATAAAAGCGCAGGGGTTAAGGTTACTTCCGCAACTGACACAGACGGCAATGGCGTTCCGGATAACGAGGAAATGAAAACTGCATTTACTGTTTCAGCTAGCGGGCAGATGTTTCGTCTGGATGATATCTGTTTCAGGAAATCCGATTATTCATTGCTTGATCAGCCAGATCTGTTTGAGCCTGGTCCCCTGTATGCACAAATATTTGAGCCTTACCGCTATCTGTTTATGGCGGATTATGAAGTTGATTCTGATATACCCCAATTGCGCACAAAGCGAAACCGTCAAATAATCACAGATCTTCTGCTCAACACAGGCAATTTTATCACGGATACCAGCAAGATACGTCAAGCATGGGTATCCGACCTTCTCAAACTCGACCCAAACTACCATGCAATAAATCCCAATCATCCTCTATACGACCCTAACTATACAAACAGGTGGTCGCCAGATGATCCCAATTTCGGTATGCCTGATCCGGTTGCCAGTAAATATCTTGGGAAAGGGGTTTTCATCGATGTCAGGCTCCCTGTATTTTCTGATCCCAATATAAGGCTATCAGGCAATATGGTCGGTGAATTGAAAAAACACGGGGCCCTGGGCTGGAATATGTCAGTGAATGGATATGGCGCGAATGCGATTCAGGCATTTCTCCTGCAGCCGCTTCCCATATACCCGTATGACGGCATGCCGACATACATTCCGGCTTATTACTCAGGCATCCCCGCGATCAAGGCCCACGGAGTCTATCACTATGGACCGCAGTTGTGTTTTATGCTTGAGTCTGCGCTCTGGAATTCAGGGATGACAAAATGGCCAAATATCGCCTATATAGATTATACACCTCAATACTTTGAAGATATGATACTGACCATTGAAGTTACTGACGGAAGGCGATCGGATGTCAGAACGTTCCCCATGTCGGTTGTCAATTACCCTGTGGAAAATTATCCGCCTGTTGCCCAGATATATGCATCGCCCAATATCTTTACAGTTGGGCAGCCCAATGAATACCTTATCAAATTTATCGACCCTGACTGTTACATCTTCTCTCTTGCGCAATTCTACGACAGCTCAAGGACACCTGCGACCTCACATATTCCAGGATGGCCCATTAACGACTGGAGCAAAATCAGAACAGATCAGGACAGCCTCACCCACCGGATGACCCTCAATGGGATGCAATCATATCAATACGGTCCATGGATACAGAGCATGATCGATCCACACTCAGGGTTGATTAGCTTCACTCCGCAATTCGAAGGCCGCTATAATGTTGTGATAACCTGTACCGATGACAGAGGCGCTGCTGGATTGGAAGACTTTCCTCTTTTGTGCGTGAGTTCAGGGACATGGCTGAATCACCCCCCATTTATCACCGGATGCCCTACCAGGCCGGTCGTAGTAAAAGCTGGGGAAGAGGTTATTATCTCCTCACCGGATTTCATAGTGACCGATCCTGACGGCGATCAGATCTATGCTTCGTGCAACATAGGGTCATGTGGCCAGACAGCGGATGGAGGATTCATTTGGACATTCCAGACCAACTTTCCGGGCACTTACAACCTGGAGATCATATTCTATGACATCAGGGGCGGTTATGCCATAATGAAACTTCTTCTCGAAGTAACACCCTGGTGGTCTTACTGATTGCAGTAAACCGTCTTGGCCAGGCATATAATCTGAGCTTCGCTCTGCGACTTGTCAGCTATCCTATTGATTGACATCTACCGTAATTTTTAAAACAAAACCCACATGCCTATTTGCCAGCACGTGGGTTTTGTTTTAAAATACCGATAAATTTTCATAATCATCAGAAACATAGAAACTCCCAATTTAAGTTTGCAAAGAAGGATCAGATTCAGGATTCGGAAGCATTTAGCCTGTCTGAAAATATAGATTATTGGCAGTCTAAAATGAGTTTCCAAATTTCTGAATCATAATATAGACTCTACTTTTGCACTTTTTGTGTAACCTTATGAAAAAATTGACAAATTATGTTGTTTTGTTTGGCCAGATATCTTATTGAAAAATAAAACTTATTTGATAAAAGTGCAAAAGTAGAGTATAGATTGTTTTTTGGAGATCTGCATGAAACTATCGGTTATTATCCCCGCTTATAACGAACAGTATACTATAAGGGAGTGTGTCAACAGGATACTTGCCGCAAAACTGCCAAGGGATATATCTAAAGAGATTATTATTGTCGATGACCATTCTACAGACGGAACCTGGGAAATTATTAAGGACATAGCGAGGTCACACAAAGAGATTAAATTAGCGCCCTTCGGGCGGCCTTTGTTAAACCTGCCCGAAAACCCGCATAGAAAAAATGAAAATTCCTATGC
>JAFGSM010000242.1 GCA_016934595.1 bacterium
ACAGATTATACTGTGATTTAAAGATCAATATTGTAATATACGATCGATTTTTTATACTCAAAATGAGTTCTCGGACAGCCTCCTAGTATATTTTTAATGATGCTGATCCCGATGAAATGCCGGTGATGCTGAAAAAAATATCATGGGGACATGTAAAGAATTATTTTAAGGATGAGGTAAGGAAGCTGATGAAATAAAAGTTTGTCAATAAAAAGTTTTTAAAAAATTTTGACATAAAATCAGGCTATGTATTATATATGTATTATCATGTATTATATATAGGATTATGGCCCCTTAAAATTAACAACCCATTTTTTCACATAAAGGAAACTTAATAGAATGAACATCCTTGATTGCTTAATAATCTTTGGTCTTCTCCTAAGCGTGCTCTACAGTACGTTCAGGGGACTTGTAAGAGAGATATTCTCTCTTTTGTCTGTCATTGCCGGCCTTTTAGTAGCTGTCCGGACATATCACTTTGTAGCAGAACCGATTGAGGGATTCATACACAATCAGGCAGCATCAAGGATCATTGGATTTCTTGTATGCCTTATCGTTGTAAGCCTCATCATCAGTCTTATTGGAGCCCTTATAAGAAGGCTTATCACGAAGGCGAATCTAGGCTGGCTGGACAGGTTTTCAGGCGCCCTGGTAGGCCTGGCTAAAGGGATACTGATAAGTTCCTTTATAATAATGCTGCTTGTTTCCTTCTTCCCCCCTGAAACCCACTTTCTCATGACATCAAAAACAGCTCCGGTTATCCTTGCATACTCGGCCAAATTGACAGAACTCATCCCTGAAGACCTGAAAGACACCTTTTATGAAAAACTGGATCAGCTCAAAAAGATATGGAAAGATAGATATGTTCATGAAACAATAAAATAAAGGCTTGCTGAAAAATGTACGGTATGACTGAAGGATTGAGCGGAGCAGATAAGAAATCAAAAAACGAAGGCCTCGACCAGATTTTTAATATATCTGTCCCGATGTGCGTTATCGACAAAGATTTTAATATACTCAGGGTCAATGACAGGTTTTGTTCCGCTTTTTCAATGAAAAGGGAAGAGATAGTGGGAAAAAAGTGCTATGAGGTCAGGCAGGGACCTGTCTGCAATACCTCTGAATGTTCGATCAGGCAAATATTAAATGGCCCAGGACATTATGAATATGAAATAACAGACAAAAAACTCCTTGACGGCAGCAAGGTTTCCTACCTTGTATCTGCCCATCCCTACAGGGGATCAGACGGCGAAATAATCGGGGTGGTTGAAAATTTTACGAATATCACTGAACTCAAGCGGGCGGAAAAAGAGCTTGAACGTATCAACGCTGAATTGGCAAGGAAAAACAAAGAATTGCAAGATGTCCTATATGTTGCATCCCACGATCTTAGATCACCTCTTGTGAATATTCAGGGGTTCTGCAAGGAGCTTGACTACTCTTTAAAGGATCTCGCCTCAGCGATTGACGAAAAATGTTCTCATTCAGATGTGATGGAGAAAATCAAACCTATCCTGTCCGAGGATATTCCGGTGTCGATCGGATTCATACTCTCTAGCACAGCCAAGATGGATTCCTTGATTTCAGGCCTGCTGCAAGTTTCACGTCTTGGCCATGCTGTGATCAATCCGGAAAAACTGGACATGCAGGCGCTTATCTCAGGGGTTATCAGCGGTGCAGAATTCAGGATCAAGGAGAAGGACATAAAACTGGAGATATCTGAACTGCCTTCATGTATGGCAGATATGAATCTGATCAATCAGGTGTTTTCCAACCTCCTGGATAATGCCCTGAAATACATAGACCCTAATCGTCAGGGAATCGTCAGGATTTCAGGGTATAAAAAGGATAATATGTCTGTCTATTGTGTGGAGGACAACGGGATAGGCATAGCCTCAGAGCATCAGCAAAAGGTATTCGAGATGTTCTATCAGTTCGATCCTGCTGCAAATCCAGGAGAAGGATTGGGATTGACAATAGTCAGGCGGATCATTGACAGACAGAAAGGGGAGATTTGGCTGGAATCAGAGCCAGGCAAAGGAAGCAGGTTTTTTGTATCCTTGCCCGGCGCATAAAACACTTAGGAACTGTCCTCAAATAACTTAAACAAATTTAATCTTTCATCATGGTGTCGATGAATAACGGCCTTTGTAGTGTATATTTTATTTGCGGACAGATCCTTAGGTTTTTGAACAAGATAATGCCCATTATCCGCTGGTCATAACAAATAATGAGAAACAATAAGGGCAAGCGGGTAGCATCAATTTTCATAATGAAACGCCCATGAATCTTATATTCACAAAGGGGGATGAAAATACATAGAAGGGATTTTAAGGTGAAAATGATGGTCTCTTAAAAAGCAGCGATTCTCATAATGTTTGTTCGATTGTCATACTATAAAGATAAAGGCTAAATGTATATGAAAAAGGAAGTTGTCATCATTATAGCGGAAGACGATGATGGTCATGCTGAGCTGATCAAAAAAAACCTGAAGCGGTCCGGCATAGCCAACCAGTTTTTACGCTTTAAGGATGGAGAGGAGACATTAAACTTTTTTCTCAGAAAGGGCATCGGACCTCACAGGAAGAAAAAGACCCCTTATCTTTTGCTTCTTGACATCCGCATGCCCAAGGTTGATGGTATCGATATCCTGCGACAAATAAAGAAAGACAGCGAATTATGCAAGATGCCGGTAATCATAATAACCACGACAGACGATCCGCGAGAGGTCGAGAACTGCCATTATCTGGGGTGCAATAATTACATAACCAAACCTGTCAACTATGACAAATTTGTTGAATCTATAAGACGGCTGGGCTATTTTCTCATGGTGGTTGAAATCCCTGAGGTAAACGGGAACACCTTTTGAAAACAACAATCAGGAAACGTCAAATCTGATTATGCGCATTATCATAGGTAAACGGGAACGCCTTTTGAAAACCACACGCCAGGTTTTCGGCTCAAAGCGGGGATGAAAATCCTGGGAGGGGATTTTCTGATGAAAAACAAGGGCTATAATAGATCCTCAACCGGACATGAATCTCAAATCGAGCCTGCTCCCATCATCCTTATCGTCGAAGATGATGAGGGCCTAAATCAACTGATAAATAAGAATCTTCAAAGGGCAGGCTTTTTTACAGAAAGTGTTTTAAATGCCTCCGATGCCATAGCCAGGGCTGCTGAAGACAGGGACATGATAATGCTGCTTGATTATGCGCTTGCAGACATAACATGCAGGGAGGTCATAGAAACACTTACCGAGCGCAGGCGTATGGTTCCATTCATCATCATGACCGGCCGCGGGGACGAAAAGACAGCCGTTGAAATGATGAAACTTGGCGCAAGGGACTATATCGTAAAGGATCAGGACTTCATCGGGATTTTGCCCAGGGTGGTAAAAAGGGTTGCCGGCGAGCTTGATAAAGAAAAAAGGCTCTTTATGGCAGAGGAGGCTCTCCGTCAGAGTGATGCAAGATACAGGGAATTGTTTGACGCCATGAAAAGCGGGGTTGTGGTATTGGATTCTGTGGATGATGGAAAAGATTTTGTATTCAAGGAGTTTAACCGCGGGGGGGAGAATATTGAAAAAGTAAAGAGGGAGGATGTCATTGGGATGTCCGTTACAGAGATATTCCCAGGCGCAAAGGAATTCGGCATATTTGATGTTTTCCAGAGGGTCTGGAGGACAGGAAAACCCGAGTTTTTCCCTGCCGCCATTTACAAAGACCGCCGCAACCCAGGCAGTTGGAGGGAAAATTATGTCTACAAGCTGCCATCGGGCGAGATAGTAGCCGTATATAATGATATCACTGAACGAAAGCTTGCTGAGGAAAAGGTTGAAAAGGCATATAAAGATTTAAAGGAAACCCATGCCAGGCTCATGGAATCCCAGGCCCAGCTTATACAGTCTGAAAAGCTGAGGACGGCAGGCATGATGGCGGCAGGCATTGCCCACGAGCTGAACAACCCCCTTATGGGTATAATCAACTTTGCCCAGTATTGTCTCAAACATACATCCGGGGATGACAGAAGGCATCCCATACTTCAGGATATAGAGCAGGAGACAAAGAAATGCATCGATATCGTTCAGGGCCTGCTGACCCTTTCGCATATGAAACAGGAAGGGGAGAAGACTTATACGAACGGAAGCTGCGCCACAGTCATAGACAGGGCGCTTAAGTTGCTTGCCTACCGTATAGATATGGAAGATGTCACCGTTACGTTTCATATCGAGGGAGAGATCCCTGAGATATGGATGGAGACAAGCGAAATCCAGCAGGTATGCCTAAATCTCCTCTCCAATTCACTCGATGCTTTGAAGGATAGCGGCAGGAAAAAGATCGATATAGGCATCCGCCGTTCAGTTGAATTTGTTGAGATCACGATTGCAGACACCGGATGCGGAATATCGCCGGAAAACATGCAAAAGATATTCGATCCTTTTTTCACGACAAAACCGGTCGGTCAGGGTACAGGGCTGGGTCTATCCGTAAGCCGGAGTATTATTGAGGAACATGGGGGGAATATATCATGCGAAAGTGAACCAGACATTGAGACAAGATTCAAGGTATTGCTGCCAATAAAAAGAAAGGGGGAAGGTATATGAGCAAAAAAATTTTAGTAATAGACGATAATGAGGCAGTGAGAAAATCGTTCATATTGGCGCTTGAGCCCACAGGGTATAAAGTGGATGTCGCTGAATCAGGTGAAAAAGGGATTGAGAAGGTTCGGAACACCCGATATGATCTGATATATCTTGACCTTAAGATGCCAGGTTTAGACGGGATCGAGACATTGCGCGAGATAAGAAAGATCGACAAGGATGTGGCTGTTTATATCATAACGGCATATCATGACATATTCCTCGACAAGATAAAAAACGCCACAGCAGACGGTCTGGTTTTCGAGATATTCAGAAAACCCATTTACAGCGACCGGATCGTTTCTATCACAAAAGGGGTATTAGACGGGACTACTGAGCATAAATATCACTAACACCCATGATCCGGCGATCACAACGAGGTATGAAAATTAATCAAAACAGACACCATTACAATAATAAGTTTAATATAAAACGTCCTTTATAAGACTGATGGCAATCCTTGATGTGCAAAACGAATCCAAAGCATCCCCAGATGATTTGCCCTCGCTCGTATTTTCGGATGAAAAAGGGAATATTCGGGATATCCCTGATTTAAAGATGGCAGGCATGTCAGGCAGGACACTGGTACTTCCCGGGCATGATGAAATCACCCCCCTGCCCTTCGGCAGCACCCTATTTTTCATGCCAGGGCGGTCTCCCATTGGATGGAACCCTTGCGAAAATACATACCGGCAATACAAAAGCCCTGATAACAGATCAAAATGCTTTGCAGTCTCGGCGTTCCTTCCACCTGGTTATGTCCGCACGCTTTTGCCTGCAGCCATTCTGCAAAAAAGCCCCCCTGCCCTTCCTCTTTGGGCCTATACGGCTGTTGGCTGGAAGAATGGAAGGTTCTGGGCGGCTGGGATTATGGTTGACCCCAATCCACACTGGGATCCAAAGTATTTTCAGGACGACGAAGGGCTTGCCTGCCTTGTGAGAAAGGCTTTGATGAAAAAGCCCAATAACAGGCTGCTTCATCACCTTGCAAAATGCGCCCTTGAATACCACTGTTTTGCCGCAAAAAACTGCTTTTACAACCGCTGGGAGCTTCCTTTGCCGACATCACCTTCATGTAACGCCGGATGCCTGGGCTGCCTTTCATTGCAGCCTGCACAGTCCTGTCCTGCCCCGCATGGAAGGATAAAATTCGTGCCCTCTGTTGATGAGATCTGTGATATCGCCATACCACACCTTGAAGGAGCAGAAGACCCTATAGCCAGCTTTGGGCAGGGATGCGAGGGTGAACCGGTACTTCAGGCAAAGACCCTAAAAAAGGCCATTGAAAAAATGAGATGTAATACAAAAAGGGGTATAATCAACCTGAATACAAACGGAAGCAAACCAGAAGAGATCGCCGGATTGTGTCAGTCTGGCCTGGACAGCGTCCGTGTCACAATGAATTCTCCAGACCAGTCCCTTTTCAACGCATACCATAAACCTGTAGGATTCTCCATGGTTGAAATCAAAAGATCACTCATCCTCTCAAAGGAAAAGGGGGCATCGGCATCGATAAACCTGCTTGTTTTCCCTGGCGTCACGGACAGGGAAAAGGAAAGGGACAGAATGATAAAATTCATCAGGGAAACAGGTATAGAGCAGGTACAGATGAGAAACCTCAATATCGATCCCGACCTTTACCTAAAGGCGGTTGAAACCGGTGGGCACAGTGAGCCCAGATATAACATCAGAAAATGGATGAATGATCTGAATGATACGTTTCCAGATATGAAATTCGGCTATTTCAACAGGGGTAATAGTTCGCCACAGAGCCACGGAGGCACTGAGAGAAAACAGCAATTCTCATTATGACGCTTTTTAAAACAATATATAATATTTTTTCTATCTTCATAAATAATATATGGCATGGAAATTGGTCATAATGAGAATTGCTGGAGGGAAAGGCTTGTTTGAATAGGAATTTTAGAAGGCTATGACAACAGACGGCGATCAAGATCATCAAAACCGGTACGGCAAGGATTTCCTGACAGGATGCCTTGCCATCATATTGATCAGTGTGGTCATTTTTATCATCATGCCTTTTCTAATCTTCATAATAAGATTAAGCCTCGCTTTTGTCATTCCTGTAATTTTGCTATTGCTGGTCATTATATTTACAATATTCTTTGGCCACATCATAAATATCATTAAGGAAAAAAGGGATAGGTCTAAATAAAATATGCTTATTATTTTCTTTATTGCTTTAGGATCGATATTTATAATCCTTGGGTTTATCGGCTGCATACTGCCGGCACTGCCAGGCCCGCCGCTGAGCTTTCTCGGTCTGCTCATGCTCGCGCTGGGAAAAGGCTTCTCAGACCCTCTCACGGTGACATTGATGATCATACTTGCCATCATTACAATCATTGTATCGGCTATGGATTATCTTATCCCTTCAATAGAGGCGAAAAGATACGGGGCATCAAACTGGGGCGTATTTGGATCGATTGCAGGTATGATTGCGGGCATCATCTTTTTCCCTCCTGTAGGAATGTTTATTGGCGGCTTTCTGGGCGCAATCCTGTTTGAGCTTATGTCAGGCAAAAAGGGAAAGGCTGCAATGAAGGCCGGCCAGGGGGTTTTTGTAGGGATCCTGCTGGGTACGGTCTTGAAACTATCAACCTCAGGGGTTATTACATATTATTTTGTACGCGGGTTGCTTTAAACCTTTAAAACGGTAAGCTCTTGAATGGAGATACAGGAGATATAAAAAGTGGCTCCAAGATTCAAAACCGGCCTCGCCCTTGGAAGCGGAGCTGCACGAGGGCTGGCCCATATAGGTGTCCTGAAGGTTCTGGAATCGGAGGGTATTGCTATAGATATAATAACCGGCTCAAGCATAGGGGCGATCATCGGCGCTGCGTATGCCTTAAATCCTGATGCCAATGAACTGGAAAAAAGGGCCTTCGATTACCTTGACAGCGAGGCATTCAAGAAGGCCAAATTCGACTTCATAACCGGCGCTGACAAATCCCTGGACGACGGTGAAGGGATATTTTACAGGTTTTCAACCTTTTTGAAGAAAAGGATATTTTATGGACTTGCATTGACAAAAACCTCCTTCATCTCGGATGAAACCTTTGAAAAAAACATAGGTTTTATGGTTGACGACAAAACCTTCTCCCAGACTAAAATAGAACTTGGGGTCACCGCCATAGACATAAAGGCGGGAACGGAACTTCTGATCAGGGAGGGGCCTATCAGAATGGCTGTAAAAGCCAGCTCTTCCATACCAGGGATACTGCCTCCTGTATGCATAGGGGAAAGCCTTTGCGTTGACGGAGGATGGTCAAGGGAAATCCCTATAGAAGCCGCTTTCGACATGGGGGCTAATTACGTTATTGGGGTCGATGTTGGCTCTGAACTTGAGACATCAAAGGCATATGACAACAGCCTGGATATAGTCTTCAGGTCAAACGCTATTGCCAGGGACATTCTTAAGTCGATGCGTATATCCAGGGCAAACCTAATCATCAACCCTAAGGTGGAAAAGGTTCACTGGTCGGATTTTAAAAAGATGGACGAATGTATAAAGGCAGGGGAAGAGGCAACCCGTCTTTTGATAAAAAAACTAAAAAGGTCGATTACCCTGGGAAAATGGATGTATCGAATAAGAAGAGGGCTTTTAGTTTCATGATAAGAAAGGCGCTGCTCCTAAAGATATTCGACGCCGCCTATATGCAAAGGTGGAACGACAAGATGCGGCCTGTGGATCTTATAGAAATGGACAAGCAGGCGCACAAGATGGTAATCGCCTATCTTTTGGGGAAATTCGAAGAGGATAAATCTGGATTTGACTGGATAAACATAGTTGAAGGGGGTATATTTGAGCTGTTTCAGCGTCTTGTGATAACCGATCTTAAGCCTCCGGTCTTTTATAAAATAAAACAAAACTCAAACGAGTATAAACGCCTTAGAGAATGGGTCTATAAGGAGCTTGAGTCTATTATTTCGCCGTTAGGGCCGGATTTTTGCAGAAGGTTTGCAGGATATTTTTCAAACACCGAAGAGGATATAAATAAAAGGATATTGAATGCAGCCCATTTCTATGCCACAAAATGGGAGTTTGATATTATAAAAAGGGCAAATCCTGAAGGATATGAGATAGACGCCATAGACAAAGACCTGAGAAAGAGGCAGGAACAATATCAGGATCTGACAGGCATTTCTCAATTATATAAGAATAATGATCTTAAAAATTTTATCGACCTGTGCGGTCAATTAAGGTTTCAGACCAGGTGGTCTCATCTTTCCAGGACGCCAAAGACATCGGTGATAGGACATATGTTATTTGTGGCCATATTGTCCTATTTGTTTTCCCTTGAAATGGCGGCATGCAAAAGAAGGTGTTTAAACAATTACTTCAGCGGCCTCTTTCATGACCTGCCTGAGGTCCTCACACGGGACATCATATCCCCTGTCAAAAGGGCCGTAGAGGGGATCAGCGATCTTATAAAGGAATACGAAAAGGAACAGATGCAGAAGGAGGTATACGGCCTTATTCCTAAGGAATGGCATCCGGAAATCCGGATGTTTACTGAGAATGAATTCGACAGCATCATCAATATAGACGGAAATATCCAGCATGTGACGAGCGATGATATAAATAAAATGTACAACGATGACAGATTTAATCCCAGAGACGGGAAAATCATCAAGGCCGCGGATGATCTTGCCGCATTCATTGAGTCGTATGTCGCTATAAGAAACGGGAGCACAAACCAGGACCTTCATGTGGCCAAACTTTCGTTAAAAAACAAGTATGGAAAAATGAGTATCGCCGGTATAAATATGGGGGAGATATACGCAGATTTTGACTAACTCTACTTTTGCACTTTTTATCTAACCTTATGAAAATATTGATAAAATCATAATAATAATGCCTTAAACAAGAAAAAGATACTTCATCAAATTCGGAGAAAGTTATGCGAAAATTTGTCAGAAATGTAGTAGCTTTTTTGGCAGGGTCTTCGGTTCTCTGCCTGTTTTGCACCTTCCAAAAAATAACTATAGGGGAGCCATTGATTTTCAAAGGGTATATAGTGCCCTTTCTGTTTGGCGGAACCTTCGGCCTTCTCATAGTCATGTGGAGATCAAAGTTTAAAGAGAAGAAGGAAAGGATAGGGCACCTCAATATTGTTCTGAACGCAATAAAAAATGTAAATCACCTCCTCATCAAGGAAAAGGACAGGGCCAGGCTGCTGCAGGGTATATGTGACAGCCTCATAGAAAAAAGGGATTATTATAGCGCCGCATGGATTGTCCTGCTTGACCAGTCAATAAAAGTAGTGACTTCAGCGGAGGCCGGATTTGACGAAAGGTTTTCCCCTCTCATCAAATGTTTTGAAACAGGAAACCTTCCTTATTGCGCCAGGCAGGCGCTCAAGCAGCCGGATGTTCTTGTCACGAAAGACCCCCTTACAACATGCACAAAATGTCCATTGTCCTCCAATTATTCAGGCAAGGCTGCCATGACCGTCCGTCTGGAATACGAAGGCAAGGTCTTCGGCCTTTTGTGCGTTTCCATATCCTCCGGTCTGTGCGCAGACGAGGAAGAGCGAAAACTCTTCAAGGAGATAGCTGACGATATCGTATTCGTCCTGCACGGACTAAAACTGGAAGAGGAGCGAAAACGCATGGAATATGCTTTGATAAAAAGCGAAAAGCTTTTTAGGGACCTGATAGAAAATTCGCTGGTCGGCATCTCCATCATCCAGGACGACAAGGTCATATACAGAAATCCCGAACAACAAAGGCTCATCGGCCCTTTGCCTGACTCGATCCTTTTAACAAATTATGAAGGCATCCATCCAAACGATGTCGAAAAGGTCAAAATTTTTTATGATACCATATCTTCCGGCAAGACGCGGATATTAGACACCGATTTCAGGTTTTATCCATGCAGCAAACACGATTGCAGCCTCGAAATGAGATGGGTTTACTGCAGGGCAAGCCTGATAGAGTATCAGGGCAAAGATGCGATCCTGGTCAACACGATAGATATAACAAAAATCAAGGAACTCGAACACCTTCTCGGAATAAAGGACAAGATGACATCGCTCGGCCGCGTGACCGCAGGGATTGCACATGAAATAAGAAACCCTCTGTCAGGAATAAATATATATCTGAACACACTGGAAAAGATTTACGAAAAAACGGAAAATAGCGGCAAGGTTAGAGAGATAATTCAACAGATACAGTCCGCCTCCGGCAGGATCGAATCAACAATCAAAAGGGTTATGGATTTCTCAAGGCCAAGCGAACCTAAGTTCGTTCTGACAGATATCAATCAACCTGTGGAAGATGCCATCCAGCTTTCCTCCGTCACATTGCGAAAGACAGGGATAAAGATAGAAAAGGACCTGGCCGGAGGCCTTCCGATGTGCAAATCCGATGCTCATATGATCACCCAGGTAGTTTTAAACCTGATAAACAATGCCGCAGAAGCAATGAAAAACACGGATGGCGAAAAGATAATAGAGATAAAATCATACAAGGAATCCCAAAATATACTTGTCAGTGTTTCCGACTCGGGACCTGGTGTGCCTTCAACAATAAGGAACAAGATATTCGATCCTTTTTATACAACCAAAAACGGCAGCACAGGTATAGGGCTCAGCCTCTGTAACAGGATAGTCAAGGATCATGGAGGATCACTGCATCTGTTCACAAGCAAATGGGGAGGCGCGAGATTCGTCATCAAGATCCCTATAGAACCTGAAATAGATCCGCATACCATATTATAGAATCAAGATTTGGAACGTACCAAATATGATCTCATACTCTGTATATATAATTGACGATGAACAGACCATAAGGGATGGTATAGCTCTGGCGCTTGAACAGGACTACCATTTGAATGCCTTCTCTTCTGCAGAAGCTGCCTTTGACGCAGCGAAAGATTCCCCCCCCGACCTTGTTCTGCTTGATATAGGGCTGCCAGGCATGGACGGAGTAAAGGCCCTCCGCAAGATAAAGGAGCTATACCCTGACTGCCTGATAGTCATGATAACCGCCTTTGAAGACGTCAACACAATCATATCATCCATGAAGCTTGGCGCCTACGATTATGTCATAAAACCTTTGCAAATGGACAGCCTCAGGCTGGTCATACGCAATGCCCTTGAAACTGCAAGGCTGAGGAAGGAGGTTCAGGCCCTCCAGGAAAAATATCTTCAGGAAAATCTCCCCTGTTTTATCGGCGAAAGCGATGTCATCCAGGACACAATGAAATTCATGCGGATTGTGGCAGAAAGCCCTGACACGCCAATACTTATCCTTGGTGAAACCGGAACAGGGAAGGAACTGATTGCCGGAGCTATACATTACAGAAGCCCGAACTTTAAAGGCCCATTAGTGACAGTAAATTGCGCTGCCATTCCAAAAGAGCTTATTGAAAGCGAGCTCTTTGGATACGAACAAGGGGCGTTTAGCGGGGCAAGCGCATCCGGCAAAAAGGGATTGATAGAGGAATCTGCCAACGGCACCCTTTTTCTTGACGAGATAGGCGACCTGAGTCTTGAGGCGCAGGCAAAGCTCCTTAGGTTTCTTGAAGACGGTGAGTTTTACAGGGTAGGTGGCACCAAGCGCTCAAGGGTCAAAACAAGGGTGATCTCTGCAACAAACAAAGACCTGAACGGCATGATGGAAAAAGGGCTGTTTAGAAGAGACCTCTATTTCAGGCTCGGGGTCATTAAGCTGAGGGTGCCATCATTAAATGAGAGAAGCGCGGATATTATCCCGATCGCAAAATTTTTTCTCTTGGAATTCAGCCGCAAATTCGGCAAAAGATTTTTAGGCATCTCAAAAGACGCTCAAAACCTTTTAATATCGCATACATGGAAAGGCAATATCCGTGAATTAAAAAATATCATTGAAAGAGGCGTTTTAGTGGGACAGGGCCCTGAATTGACAGTCCATGACCTTGGCCTGGAAGAGGCTATGCACAGGGCCGGCCAACAGGGTCATACCGAAAATCATACCGAAAATAAAACATACTTTCCGCCGATCCCGCAGGAAGGCATAGACCTAAACAAGGCTCACGAATCTTTTGAGAGGTTTTATATTCAGGAGGCATTAAGACTGGCTGGAGGCAATGAAAGCAAGGCGGCAAGGCTTCTTAATATAAATCACCATACCTTCCGCTATCGCAGGAAAAGGTTATTGATAAAAAAATTGTAATAGTTCAGCCCCTTTCTAAAGATGCATCTTTGATCTAATGGTCTCTTCCAAAAAGAAATAAATTGTATAGATTGTATAAGGCAAAGAAGATGAATCACTTCACCCTCATTCATTTTCCAATGCAAAATGTGCTGAATATACGATCCAAAATATCCTCCGTATAGGTTGTGCCGGTTATAAGTCCCAGACTGCTCATGGCACCCCTTAAATCCTCTGAAATGAATTCGGGCGAGAGGCAGTTTTTGACGTTGCTGAGAGCCCTTTCAAGGTTTGCCTTTGATTGCTCCAGTATGGTCTTGTGCCGCCGGTTCACAGCCCATGCATGCTCCCCAGGAGGCACTGCACCCTTTTTCATCAGCTCGACAAGTTTCTGCTTTAGCAGGTCAAGCCCTGCACCGGTGAGGCAGGACACCTCCATCTGTATTTTCGGCCACTCAAAACTTCCGGTCATTTTAGGAAGGTCTGACTTGTTGATGACCCCGATAGCCGTCTTTCCCTTTGCCTTGTCTATTACCTTGTAATCTTCGGGAGTAAGGGCCTGTGATCCATCCATGACGATCAGCACAATATCCGCGGATTCGATCACAGCAAGGCTCCTTTTCACGCCCTCTATCTCTGCCATGTCATGGGTGTGCCTGATCCCTGCGGTATCAAGGATCTTCAGGGGGATGCCTGAGATGTTAATAAATTCCTCTATCACATCCCTTGTTGTGCCAGGAATTTCAGTCACAATGGCCCGGTTTTGCCTAAGCAGGGCATTCAGCAGGGATGACTTCCCTACATTTGTCCTTCCCACAATGGCAGCGGCAACCCCTTCCCTGAGCACACTTCCATATATATAGCCCGAAAGCAGCCCGTCTATCCCGCGTATTATGGAAGATATCCCTTCTTCCAATGACTCGCCAGATGGCATCTCGATATCCTCATCAGGGAAATCCAATGCCGCATCTATGCAGGTGATTATCCTTAAAATCCTTTCCATGAGGCCGGAAATATCCCTTGACAGTCCTCCCAGAAGCTGCTCGTTAGCTGATCGCTGGCTCAGTTCGGTCTTTGCACGGATAATGTCAATCACAGCCTCAGCCTGAGCAAGGTCGATCCTGCCGTTCAGAAAGGCCCGCTTCGTGAACTCGCCCGCCTCAGCCTGCCTCGCCCCTGCCTGGATCAACAGGCCGATAGTACGCCATAAAGGCACAACCCCCCCGTGACAGTTTATCTCTACAACATCCTCACGGGTATATGTGGCAGGTGCGCGCATCACACTCACGAGCACCTCGTCAATAGTTTCAGCAGTGCACGGATCAATGACATGGCCGTAATGGATAGTATGACTGGCTGACGACTGTAGATCTCCACCCCTGCGGGGACGGAAGATCGTGCCAGCAATCCTCACAGCATCCCTGCCGCTTATGCGTATGATGCCGATTCCGCCCTCACCGGGAGGGGTCGAAACTGCGCAGATGGTATCCTTATCAGACATGCAGTTATATTATCATAACCCGTTTCAGGTAAAAAGCGCCTTGTCACTGTTCAATATGTTATGGGGAAATATGCTTCTAAATTGCAATGAGTTATTATTTCCTTTCAATTCTATTGCTGCAACTTCTTTTTTTACTTATTGTGTTGTTTCTCTACTTTTGCACTTTTTGTGTAACCTTATGAAAAAATTGACAAATTATGTTATTTTGTTTGACCGGATATCTTATTGAAAAATAGAACTTATTTGAAAAAAGTGCAAAAGTAGAGTTGTTTATGATTTTGATATCTGATTGAAATTGTTTAATCTTGATTAAATGGCGATGGGATACAGGACCACCATGTTGGTGCCCGCGCTCGCCACCACCGCCAGGGCGACCT
>JAFGSM010000243.1 GCA_016934595.1 bacterium
AGATAAATTATAAATAATGTTTGGCATATGAATTGCTTGTAATTTAAGATTAACTCCGCAGTAAAAAAACAGATTTTCATTTATAGTGAATGGCTGAAGCGGATTCAGGCGTGAATGTTTAAATGTAACGCCCATGAATCTTCGATTCATAAAGGGGCATGAAAATCCTAAGAAGGGATTTTCAGATGAAACTTAAACCGGAATATAGCCGGAAAGGGCGGGCAATAAATAATGATAAAACATTCAAGAGGCAGTCAGGGCTTTACATTGATTGAGCTCATGATAGTCGTAGCCATAATCGGCATCCTTGCCGCAATAGCTATTCCGAATTTTCTCACCTTCCGTCTGAAGGCAAAGATGGCAGAGGCCAAAAGCAATCTGGGTTCAATAAGGATAGGTCAGGAGGCGTATAATGTTGAAGAGAACTCATATTATGGACCGATTGCTCTTTATCCTGCAAGCAGCCCCGGAGCCAATAAAACACCATGGAATATGACGCAGACCCTGTTCTCTGCCATCGGCTTTGAGCCAGCAGGCGATGTCTATTTCCGTTATTCCATAGACCAATATGGAGCGGATCTTTATAGCGCGAATTTCAGGGCAAACGCATATGGCGATTTGGATGGGGATACTGTGCTATGCCATTTCTGGATAAATAAGGCGAGCGAATGCACACAGGAGACGGCAAAAAATGTATATTGACTTTTAATATTGAATTTTATAATATTTATTTCAATATTCGTTAATATTACTCGTTTGGAGTTTAACACAGGTTTAGCATGAGGAAAATATAGACATCCAATAAGAAAGGAGGTGAAACAGAGTGAGCAATTTATTAAAAAACAGAAAAGGTTTTACCCTGATCGAGCTGATGATCGTTGTCGCCATTATCGGTATCCTTGCTGCAATAGCCATCCCCAACTTTTTGACCTTCCGTATGAAGGCAAAAACATCGGAGGCCAAGGCGAACCTGGGGGCAATAAGGACGGTCGAGGAGGCATATAAGGCGGAGGAAGACAAGTATTATCCTGCAAGTTCAACAATTGCCAAATACCCCACAACCCAGAATGCGAGCAAGCAGACATGGACATCCAGCGCGACCGCTTTTTCAGCGCTTGGTTTTGAGCCTGCCGGCGCTGTATATTACGGTTATAATGTAGCGGGTGCTACAGACGGCACCACTGCATTAACTGCAACAGCGGATGTATTCTACGCCCATGCATACGGCGATTTGGACGCCGATGGTGTTATATCTCATTTTAGCATTGGTAACAACAGCAGCAGCGTTTCCCAGCACACAGCCAAGAACATCTATTGATATTTTTATCAAAATACAGAAGGGCCATCCGGGTTTTCCCGGATGGCTTTTGCTGTTTATAAGTGCCTATGTTAAGATATATCGCCTGATATGGATAAACAAGACAAAACACCGCCTCAAAGTTTGAATAAACGCTCATGGCCAAAAATGCATTGGCCATCCCCGTGGATGAAAATGTATTTTTATGGTAAAAACCTGCTGATTCATATTTTAATCTGGCCTGCTGTTATTTTCCCTTCTTTGATTAAAGCAGGAACACCCAGATTGCCAAGCCTTTGCCTTCAACTTATGGCGCTGGCCCTCCTTTTGATTAGCCTCTATAGAGTCGCCAGGCAGGGCGGCCTTATCATTAAGTGGGCGCCTTTAGACATATTGCCAGCCGTTTTTGCTCTTCTTTGCGCCTTATCCACTTTTATTAATCCTTACAAACACGGGGCGCAGGGGGCCTTTATCCTTGTCTTTTCTTTTGTCATTTTCTATTTCCATCTTGCAGGATATTTCACGATAAGAGCAATCGATTTATTGCTGTTGGGATTGACCGGTCTTGGGGTATTTGAGAGCATAGTCGGGTTTTATCAGGCCATTTTTCTTGGTGAATCAAGGATCGCAGGTACTTTTTATAACCCGAACCACCTGGCGGCATTTTTTGTTAGTCTGTGCATGTTTATCATTGCAAGGGTCATATTTGTCCCATCTTACAGGAGATATCCTGTTCTAAAGTTCGTCTTGCTTGCCGTCTTGGGCATAGCCTTTTTTCTTACCGGTTCACGGGGCGGGCTTTTTGCCGGACTAGGCGGATCGCTTGCGATTTTGTCATTGAGCCGGGCAAAGAAGAAGGGGTTTTGCCTGCTGGCTTTATTCCTGATTTTTTTGGTGATCATACCGAATCCGCTAATAAAAAGGGCCATGAAGATTCACAAAACGGATATATATGCCTTAAGCAGATGGTCCATGTGGAAAAGCGCCCTTGACATGATCAAGGATCATACCCTTTTTGGGGTGGGGCTTGGAAACTTCAAATATTTTTCCCATCGTTACGCATTTCCAGTAGAAGGGGCATGGGCAAGATATGCCAGGGTGGCCAATTATACGCACAATGAATTTTTGCACCTTGGGGCTGAGATGGGGCTTCCTGGAATTGTTTTTTTTCTGGCGGCCTTTTGGATTGTTTTTACCATGACGCTTAAAAAGGAATCATATAACCGCTTTGAGGATGAAAAAAACGAAAACAACGAGGCGTATGGGGTTCAAAAGGCCCTATTGGTTGGTATAATAACCCTGCTTTTGCACTCTATGGTGGATTTTATCTTTCATATACCCCCCCTGATTTTTATGCTTATGATATTTGCCGTCTGGATCAGGCAGATCGCCATATCCTGTGGAAAAGGCAATGAATTTCGTATAGATCTTTCACGAAGGTGCATAAGGTTTATCATCCTTATTCTTATGTTTGTCCCCGTTTTTCTTGCATGGGGACTCATAAGACAGTATCAGGGTTATCTTGTCTTCAGCAGGGCGGACGGGCAGAATCTTTTAGAGGACATAAAATATATCGAGAAGGCGATAAGCCTTGATTTCGGCTGCGCCCCTTACCATAATTCCCTGGGCGGGGCATATTTCAGTCTTTATGGAATAACCATGGACGATTATCAACTTGAGAGCGGGGTTAAAGAGGCGCGGCTTGCGCAAACGCTAAACACGGAAGACTACCGCTTTCCCCTGTGTTTGGGGGAGGGATACCTGAACCTGTATCAGATTTTTCCCGAAAAGGAAGATCTCCTGGATAAGGCAGAAATGGAGTTCAGAAGATGTCAGGGCCTCGCTCCTTATCATTATCAAGCCTTCCTGGGAACGGGCAAGGTTTTTTTCCATAAGCAAAAGGCCGGGGAGGCTGTGGGTGAATTTAAAAGGGCGGTCGATCTTGAGCCATTTTCCATTTCAGGACACTACTGGCTTGGTCTGGCATTTGAGAAACTGGGCGATTCTGAATCCGCCCATTCGCAGTATAAAAGGGTAATCGAAATAGATAATATGGAACTTCACAAAAAGGCAAGCAAACCTTACGAAAAGGGATTGATCGATTTTGACATGAATGCGGTCTACTCTAAATTGAATTTGATCGAGACCGATGGCTGAATATACGATATCCAAATATAAGAAAAAGGCCAAAAGCCAGCATCATTAATGGAATTATGAGCTTTAAAGCTTCCATTACCTGCTCGATTCTTGACAAGGCTTCACTTTTCCATTCAAAACGGCTTCCCGGCGGATAGCTCACGAATGTATTGTTTTCACGCGTAGCTATCAATTCAGCAACACTCCCTTTCGGCCCTGAATATAGTTTGAGCAGGATATCTTTATCCCTTGAAAGTTCTTCGACGCCCATAACGCGTCCAGCATCATTTATTGCGATCACCTCCATGTCCGGGTCATAAAGATGCCAGTCATTATCATACCATGCCTCCATGACGACATGACCATAAAGTCCGACATGACGGGCACTGATGCCTGACTTTATTGCCATTTTCAGCAGCAGGTAAGACGATTGATCACATAGTAACGACCACCCTTTTGATAAGAGGATCTCACAATCCCAGATATGTCCGAAACTTGGATAGATTTTCCCTAAAATCCACAATATCCAATTGGTGAACAGGGTATGCCTCGCTTCTCCATGTGTGAATCTCTCAATCATAATATTGAATAAAATATCCATGTTATCATTTGGATTGAGCTCTCCGATGTTTCTTCCCGCCCGTTTTTCCGCTTCATTAAAAAAGGATTCAAAATCCTTTGTCCGTTGAAATAATTCCTCATTGAAGGATTCCCATGGACGCGGAGGGGTATTTTTGTAAACCCCGATTTGGGTAAATTCCCCTATAAAGGAGATGATAGATAAGATCAATCCAAGACCGGTCAGTGATACGCCCAGGGTATATCGTAGATTATTCATAATGCGTGAATGATTTATAATTCATAGAGTCACCTACTATCTTCTCCCCTTTCCAGGATTTCTTTGAAAAAGTGGACATACAATCTTGATGGCCTCGTAAAAAGTCGGTTTTACCTTATTTTATCATTCCGTGCTTGACACGGAACCCAGTGTTTTAAAGTAGTTCTGTCACTCCAGCCTTAGCCGGAGTGACAGGTTTGGCTGATTTTTACAAGATCCTCAAGGTTATATGTTAATATCTTTTATTTTCAAAAACAAGCGACTCAAATGTCAATGTCAAGCCCCTCAAACAAGCGCCTCAAATGTTAAGCGCCTAAAGTGTCAAGCCCTTAAAAACACATTTTGTAACTGCTCAATATGTTTTGGGAAACTTGGATTCCAAATGTCAATGAGTTACTATTTCCACAGGATATTGAGCGGTTACCTTTTGACTTATGTTACAAAAACTTATTATAATAGTCACCTAAAAGTCAATGATAGTCTAAAGGATCGAGAGTTGATAGGGATAAAATATGAATATAGGGAGGAATTAAAATGAGGTACAAAGAGATTAAGCAAGAAATAAACAAATTAAATATATAGTTTTAAGAAACAATAAGATAAGGGGAATATTCTTCATGTTAAAAAAAATCCATCAGAATAGGGCATTTCTCTTGATCATGTTTTTCCTAGTTCTGGTTGCCCTTTTCTACTCCATATATCTCATTCAGATTACTATTGACAATAATTACAGGATTAATAAGGAAGAGAGACTATTATACCTTCCTTCCGGCAGATTCCTAAAACCCATTTGCCTCGGATATGAGGCTGTGGTCTCCGATTTCCTTTGGCTTAAGGCAATAAGTTATTTCGGAGGCCATTATTTTACGGATCAAAGTTACAAATGGCTTTACCATATATTGGACCTTGTGACAACATTGGATCCCATGTTTAGATATCCTTATGAATTCGGGGGGGTTGTGCTGGCCCTGGAGGAGGGAAACACCAGGCAGAGCACGGCTTTGATGGAGAAAGGGATAAAATACCATCCTGACTATTGGCGGCTGCATTTCTATCTTGGTTTTAATTATTTTTACTATCATAAAGACTCTAAGATGGCCGCCTTTTATATAAACAGGGCCGTTGAGCTTCCAGGTCATCCTGAATACCTTCCAAAGCTGGCGGCAAGCCTTTTGACTCAGGCAGGAAAAAAGGATACCGCCCTGTCCTTTTTAAGACAGATATATAAAAACACGAATGATGAATGGCTGCGGGAAAAGATCCAGAAGAAGATGGATGATCTGCTGGCCGGCAATCTGCCTGAGACATTGAAGGGTTTATTTCAGGAATGAGGCTGCTCCGGATATGCATGGCAACAGATTATTTTTATCCTGTACTGGGTGGAACCGAGATACAGGCGTACAGGCTTGCCTGCAAACTGTCAAAAAAAGGCATAAAGGTTTCTGTCATAACAAGAAGGCACGCAGGGCTTCCAGTGTCAAAACCATGCAGCGATATGCTGATGATATACAGGCTTCCCATATTCGGTAAAAAGAGAAAGGCATCCATCGTTTTTCTTGGACAGGTCTTCTTTTTTTTGGTTGGACACAGATCAGAATACGATATCATCCATTGTCATCTTGCCACATCAACTGCCCTGGGGTGCCTGATGGCCTCGCTGGCGACAAGAAAACCTCTTTTGATTAAGCTTGGTGGAAGCGGACGGACAGGAGACATACAGACATCCCTTGCCTCTGTCGCAGGAAGATTAAAGCTAACCTTGCTGAAGAAGGGAAATTGCCATTTTGTTGCCCCAAGCATGAATGTTGCCAATGATATGGCTGAAAACGGGTTTTGCCCTGAGATGATAAGGATCATACCAAACGGGGTGGATACCGGCCATTTTTGCCCAATCAGTAAGGAAGAAAAAGATGCCAGAAAACATGAACTAGGGCTTGACGGTTTGAAATTGGCACTCTACATTGGCAGGCTGGAGCAAGGAAAGGAGATCCTTCTTTTGATTGATGCATGGTCTAATCTAAGTGATAAGGCGAGAGACTGGAGGCTTTGGATAATAGGATCAGGAAGCCTTGAAAATGAAGTCAGATCAATGATCAGGGAAAAGGGGATGGAGGAGAGGATTTCTTTGCTGCCGTATGTTCCGCCAGAGGAAGTCAGGGTATATTTGCAGACAGGGGATATATTTATCAATCCATCAAGAGCTGAAGGTCTGTCAAATTCCATACTCGAAGCCATGTCGTGCTCCCTGACTGTTATAGCATCCCGGATAGGCGGCAATAAGGAATTGATCAAGGAGGGCTTTAACGGCCTTCTGTTTGATGCGGGAGATGCTTGCGATTTAACACTAAAAATTGAAAGCGCTATACAAGATGACAATGGACAAAGAAGATGGGGCATGAATGCGAGAGGCCATGTAGTTGATGATTTTGATATGTCTTATGTGGCTAAGCGTTACATAGATCTTTATCAAGGTATTTTGTTCCGCGAATAAACCTTTTAACTTTCAGTATTACAGTAGTCGTATTTAAGGATATAAAAATGAGGATTGCCTTTATAGGTAATTTGGCAGGCAATGCCTATATATGGTCGAAACTTTTGAGAAAAAAAGGGCTGTCTGCAGAATTGTTTATTTCAAATCAGGAGTGGAAACCTGCATGGGAAGACAAAAATTTTTCAAATAAAGGCTCGAATGAATGGATACATATATACGATAATACTATTATAGATGGTTTAAAAATACCCAAGGGCCTGCATCGAGGAATTAGGTTTATTATTTCCAGGATCTATTACCATAGATTGTTGTTAAAACTGCTTGAATATGACATAGTTCATAGCTTTACGGGTTCGCTTTTTATGTCAAGGTCTTTCGTATCAGAATTCGGAATAAGACACAAGAGACCTTATATAGCATCTGCAACAGGAAGTGATATTAGAGAAATGGCATTTCAGGAAGGCAGGGATGGTAGACTAATGAGGCTGTTTTTTCAGCAGGCAGCTAAGACCTTGTTGCTGAATCTAGATATGGTTGATTTTTATGACAGGCTTTCCCTTAAAAATGCAGAGTTTTTCCCTTTCATGATAGATACTCAGAAATATTGCGTAGGGAACGCCACCCGGGAATATTCATCTGATAGCAAAACGCTTTTCTTTATGGCTTCTCATTTAGACTGGGGTGTGGTTGATAATGCAAATGGAAGAAAATCCACTAAAGGCAATGATCGCTTCATAAAGGCATTTGCCAGATATTTAAAAGACAATGGCAATGCGCATGCATTTATCCTTGATCGGGGGCCGGACAAGATGATCGCAAGGCAGCTTGTCTCTCAAATGGGCATATCTTCATGTGTCACCTTTTTGCCTGAGATGCAGAAGGATGAACTTATAAAACATTTCCGTTTGGCGGATGTGGTAGTGGATCAATTCGATGTTGGAGCCTTTGGAACAACCGCGCTTGAGGCCATGTCATGTGCTAAACCGGTCATGATATATATCAAAAATCAATGTGCTGATAAATGTTATCCTGAGCGTGCACCTATCCTTAATGCACAAACAGAGGATGAGATTTATGTACAGATAAAACTTGCCAGCAACAGGACATATCGGGAAGAGATTGGTCAAAAGGCCAGGGAATGGATCATGAAATATCATGACTGGGAAATCGTATCAAGCCAGTTGATCAATATATATGAGGAGGTAATATATGGCCGAAAATGCCAAAATTATTACCCTTCCATCTCAGGTTAAAACTAAAAAAAGCCATCTTGATTCTATGAGGTTGATAGCACAAAGCACCCCTTTTGAAGACTGGGATGAAATCTTATATAGGGCTGGGGGTGAGGCAGGTCTTTGTCAGTCAAGCTACTGGGGTAGAGTTATAAAAAAGATGGATAAATCTATCCCTTTTTTTATAAAGGTGATGCGTAGCAATGAAATTACCGCATGCTGCCTTATTTTTAAGATGTTTGCATATTCCAGAGAAAAAAGACGAAGGACATCATTGTTCCCCTATATTGAAATCCATAACGGGCCAGTAATAATTTGCAATAGATATGCTGTGCCATCTATTGATTTTTTACTTTCCTGGATAGTGGGGTTTGCAAAGAAAAATTTTGCTGAATCGATAAATTTTGGAGGTTTTTCTCCTCAAAGTATATTCATATCATCAGGGGAAGTTATAGATACATTTAAACGGCATGGTTTTATATCCAGAAGATGGGGCACTTTTTTAACCGATTTATCATTGGATGAAGATGCGCTTTTTAGGTCATTAAGGCATTCTGCAAGAAAAAATATAAAAAAATGCAAGGAGGAAAACATTCTTGTAAAAAAGATAAATAATATAGACGAGTATTATGAGATGTTTTATAAAACCTATAAGGCATCTGAGGAATACTATGGAAGAAAATGCAATCCTTTCTCAAAGATTCCCTATGAGGAAGACAAAAACAAATATTATCATTATTTCATTGCCCAACAAATTAATGGATCAATACTCGCCACGATAGGGATGTATGTATTTAACAGGGTTGCAACCGAGATCATGTCTACACTTGCTCCGTCAGCGCTAAAACAAAAAATCCCCGCTCAGGACATTCTCCACTGGGAGATGATGCTTGAAGCCAAGCGCCTTGGCTGCCTCAAATTTGATCTGGCTGGTGTGAATCCAAACCCTCAGACTTCAAAAGAAGCAGGAATAAGAAGATTCAAGGGAAAATGGGGGGGTGATTATATTGAATATTATACATTTAAAAAGGATATGAACCCTTTTTATATTAGAGACATTGCAATACCTTTAAAAAAAACATTCAGTCCATTTTATAAAAAAATCAGAGAGCTTATTGTATTTATGATATGCCATTAGGCGTTGCTGTGCAGGGGGCATTCAATTCTATGTCAGAAAACAAGAAATTTATGAAAAACTCGTTGGTTATAATGATCAGCGAGATGGCCCTTAAACTCAAGGGTTTTATTTTTCTGCCATTGATAACAAAAACCTTTGGGGCATTAAATTATGGTATTTGGGCACAGGTTGGGATTATTCAGGGGATCATCAGTCCATTGGCGGTGATGGGGCTCGATTCCGCTTCGACCCGGTTTGTTCCAGGAAAATCTAAAGAGGATGCGGCCAAGTCGTTTACGACTGTATATTTGTATTTAATAATTAGTTCCTGTTTTTTTGGAACAGCCCTCATTATATTCGCCCCTGCTATTGCCAGGTATTTTTTTGGAGGAAGGCATAACTCAAGATTTGTTGTCCTGTGTGCCCCTGCAATATTTGTTGGTATCCTTCTTGCCATGCTCAAGTGTTATTACAGGATATTAGACGCTGCAAAGGCATTTTCTTTAATTAGGATAGTGGAATCATTATTGCCTATTGTGCCGCTAATAATAGTGCTTGTATTAAATCTAAGTTTATATGTATTAATATGGGCAGAGATCCTGTGCAGCTTGATTATTACGCTTTTTTTCGTTTCATATTTATTAAAGCTTATTGGTTTAGAACATCCTGATTTTGGGTTGATTCCCAAATTTTTAAAATTTGGCGCAGCGGTTATGCCGGCAGGATATGCTATGTGGATACTGAATGCATCTGACAGGCTCTTTATCGCAAGGTTTTGTGATTTTAAAGAATTGGGTGTTTATGCGAGCGTATATAGTCTGGGATATATGTTTATAAATGTCTTTTTTAACCCATTTTGGATCATGTATCCGGCAAGGGCAGCAGAGCTTTATAACGAAAATAAAATAGAACAATTAAAGCGATTATATAAAAAATCAACAAAGGCAGTGCTTTTCTTTTTGGTCCCGGCAATGTTCGGATTATCCCTGCTGGGAAAACCCTTTATGCGGGTATTCACAACAGAAGAGTTTGTGCATGGCGGCAATCTGATGTTTTATGTGACACTTGGGTATATCTTTCATATGTTGGCTTCATATTTTTCAGTGAATTTAGGACTTGTCAATAAACCTTTTTTCTCCACCATCACACTTTATACATGCGCTTTTACAAACCTGTTTTTAAACTATGTATTGATAAGGTCTAATGGGATTTTAGGCGCAGCCATTGCTACCTGTATTTCTTTTGCTCTGCAGTTTTTACTTGAATTCTATTTCTCATACAGGTTTTCCAAAATACAACTAAGACTTGATTGGGTAAGTCTTGGCAAGTCGCTGGTATCATCGGCTGTAATGATGATCGTTTTGCTATCTATCTCTGCATCAGGGGTTTCCATGCTTGTGGATCTTATCTTGGTAGTTATGATAGGCGTTTTTATATATTTTATATCCCAGTTTATTTTTAAGTTTTTTGATTTTAATGAAGCTATGGCAGTTTTAGACATCCTGGGGATAAAAAGATATTCTTCCTGTCTTCCAATAAAATATGCGCTTTTATATTTAAAATAATGGGGAGAGGGATAAGATATAGACATATAGAAAGGGTATTAAGCGAGCATGTAAGATCCTGGTATAATGTTTTGGAAATTGGCTGTGGTGGAGCGGTTTATAAGGATCTATTTCTTAATCATGTTGGAGTTGATCTGCCAGGGAATCCCTATGAAACCCAGGATGAAAAAAATGCTGATGTTTATTGTTCAGGCGAAATATTGCCCTTTAAGAATGAGACCTTTGATTTGGTTTTTATGGTTGCCTGTCTTTATCAAATCCCCTATCCTGATAAGGTGATAAAGGAAGGAAGAAGGGTTTTAAAGGCAAATGGCAAGATATTGATATTCGATTATAACCTGAAAACAACAA
Source organism: bacterium (assembly GCA_016934595.1). Lineage (GTDB taxonomy): Bacteria > SZUA-182 > SZUA-182 > DTGQ01 > JAFGSM01 > JAFGSM01. The sequence continues at coordinate 11,028 of JAFGSM010000243.1, forward strand.
AAAGATTAAAGAGGCTAGAGCGCAGGGGTCTTAATCATAATAATGTATGGTCTCCATTCTCTCTGGCTTCATTGGTGAAGAGATCAGGTTTTAGTGTATCTATTATCCATGATTATTCCTTAACAGAGCAGACTTTAAAATGGTTATCCCCATTATTGAAGTTGAGGGTTGTTCGATATTCGATTATTCAAATCTGCCAGATCAAGGAAGGCTGGAATATCATAGTCGGTGAAAAAAAGGGTGATTAAGAAAAAAAAGACATTGTTAGTAATAATCCCGTACCGTTTATCCGAATTGGTTAAAAAGGGTGAGATTACTGATAGGTATTATAATCCAGGCAATTTGTTTGATGATGTGCATATCCTCATGACGAATGATGATGTCGTCAATCCTGAGGATGTTCAGAGGATGGCAGGTCATGCAAGGCTTTATTTGCATAATCTTCCTTCTCCTTCATTTAAAAAAACATTTGGATGGAGCCCTTTTTTTATAAGAAAATGGACAATGGAGGGTCTTAATCTGGCAAAGGGAATCAAACCCGACATGGTGAGGGTTATAAACAATTTTATTGAAGGATACCTATCTAAGGAAATAAAATCGGCTATTGGCATTCCCTACATTATTTCCCTACATGGCGTATGGGATCGGGATTGTCTGCGTACACCAAAGGAAAGGTTTATAAGGTTATTCAGGAAAAAATTTGAAAGGTCCTCACTTCAAAATGCTGATGGTGTTGCGGTTGTTTATAAGTCTATTATCAGGTATGCAAAATCATATGGAGCCCAGAATTTACAGCTTGTCTACAATGTAGTTGCAGGAGAAAGGATCGAAAAGAAAGAAAATCACAGGCTTTCAATGCCTGCACGTTTGCTTACCATTAATAGGCAGGAGAGAGAAAAAAATCCGGAGAATATAATTCGTGCTGTTAAAGATATAGATTGCACATATTTGATAGTAGGTGATGGGCAATATCATGAATATCTAAAAGGGGTTGCAGCAAAGGCCGGATGCGAAAGAAAGGTTGAATTTATTAAGGCTATTTCCAATGACAGATTATGTAAGATGTTGAAGGAATTTGATATCATGGTATCAAATTGCGATTACTGGGGTATTTCAAAAACGGTGATAGAGGCATCCCTGGCAAAATTGCCTATTGTATTGAATAAACATCCTGTTGAAATCCCTCCAGAATATAAGGATGACTGGTTGGTGTTATGCGATAATACGCCTGAAGGATATAAGGCAGCTATCTTAAAATTAATCAAAAATGAATCATTAAGAAACCATTATGGGCAAAAGGCATATCTTTATGCCAAAGCAAATTTTGATCCGGATGAAATGGAAAAAAGGATTGTAAGAATGTATGAGGAGGTTATTGGAGCTAAAGATTAAACTCTTATGTTCAGAAATGCATTGGCTGCCTCCGTGAGTGAAAAATGCATTTCCATGGTAATAATCATTATCCTCTTGTAATATTAGCTGATCATGGTAACCGAATATGGTTAAATATGATAAATTTTTAATAAAAATAGCAAGAAAAGGGGTGTTTGGGAAGGCATTAAGATTTATCCCAGGATATTCATTCCGAATGATTCATTATTGGCCGGAAAATAATTTTAAATGGACGGATAAAAAAGTCACATTTTGTCTTTCTTTTGACTGCGATAATAAAGAGGATGAGGATGCATTTCCCTGTCTGATGGATATCTTGGGATATCATAATATAAAAAGCTCGTTTGCTGTTTGCGGCCAAAGGGTTGAGGAAAGCCCCGATGCTTATCGATTATTGATAAAATCCGGTCATGAGATAATGAACCATGGATATTCAAAACATTCACAGGCGTTTCCTGATGGCAAGGTATTATCAACCTTATTTTATAATGATCTGGACGAAAAAAAGATATTTGATGAGATAAGAAATAATCACCATATTGTTAAAGATGTATTGGGTTATGACATGGTGGGATTCCGTACACCTCACTTCGGAACATTTCAGAAAAGGGAGCAAATTTTGTTGATACATTCCATCTTGAAAAGAGTGGGATATTTATATGATTCATCTGCGCTAATGATCACAGCAAAGGGTTTAAACCTTTTGAATGCCAGTAATTTTATTGAATTTCCGTTGACTTCCATTGTCGGTTTGCCTGATTCTGTTTTCGATTCATGGGGATTTTTAAAGGCCGCGGACAGGGCAAGAAGGGACGGAGACTTCGTAAAATATTTCAAGATGATGATAGATGTTGCCTTGAAATCCAGGAGACCAATATTGCTTAATATATATTTAGACCCTAGCCATATTATAAATTTTGAAGGGTTTAAAATAACGCTTGATTATTTAGATATGGCAAGTGATTATATCTTTAATGATACTTACAGGAATTTATTGATTAAATAATATTTTGGCCACGAACAGGGATGAAGAAAGATAATTCCAAGAATATCTTTATTGTATTTGGAACAAGGCCAGAGGCCATAAAAATGGCGCCGGTTTTAAAACAGCTTCAATCTGATTGCAGGCATTTCAGGACAACCGTGTGTGTCACTGCCCAGCATAGAGAGATGCTGGATCAGGCATTGGAACTATATGACATAAAACCTGACTACAATCTGAACATCATGGAAAGGGGGCAGTCTCTTTTTGAAGTCACCACCAAGTGTCTGTTAAAGATAAAGGAGGTTCTGGAGAAGGAGAAAACAGACATGCTCCTTGTTCAGGGGGACACAACAACTGCCTTCGCAGCCAGCTTGGCGGCCTTTTATTTTAAAATTCCAGTTGCCCATATAGAAGCCGGCTTAAGAACAAATGACAAATACCAGCCATTTCCTGAGGAGATTAATCGCAGGCTTATTTCCCATATAGCTGACATACATTTTGCCCCAACAAAAAAGGCCAAACAGAATCTGTTGGCTGAAGGTATAAGCGAAAGCAGGATTTTTGTCACAGGAAATACTGTAATAGATGCCCTTCAAATTGCCCTGAAAAACTTAAAGGCTGACAACACAAGACTGAAAAGGCTTGATGGAAGGTTCAGTTATGTTAATCCTGAGTCAAGGTTGATTTTGGTAACTGCCCATCGGAGGGAGAGCTTTGGAAAGGATATTGAAGATATCTGTATGGCAATAAAGGAAATCGCTGATAATAATGCCGGCGTTGAGGTTGTTTATCCTGTGCATCTTAACCCAAATGTTAGAGAGCCTGTTTTTCGGATACTTGCATCCGAATCTTTAAACAACCCGGCAATGAGCGAAAAAAGGCGCATACACCTTATCGAACCTCTGGATTATGAGTCTTTTATATATCTTATGGACAGATCATATTTGATACTGACTGACTCGGGCGGCATCCAGGAGGAAGCGCCAAGTTTGGGCAAACCTGTTTTAGTTATGAGAAAGACATCGGAGCGTACTGAGGCAGTAAATGCAGGAATTGCAAAACTGGTTGGAATGGAAAAGAGCGTTATCATTAGAGAAGTCGAAAGGCTGCTTCACGATAGGGAAGAATATAAAAAAATGGCTTTGCATGTCAATCTTTTCGGTGATGGGACATCGGGGGAAAAGATTTTGGAAGTATTGACTGAATATTTTCATTTATAGTTTCAGAATTATTAAAAATGTACAAGGTCCTTATAATATCATATTCATTTCCAAGATTATTTCTGCCTGAGTCGATCCAGGCAGCAAGATGCATAAAGTCAATAGAAAAATTTGGATGGAACCCTGTTGTTTTAACAGTTAGTGAAAAAACGACTATAGAGAGGATAGATCCCACCCTCTCGGTGCTTCTGGATAAAAAATTGCGCATAGCAAGGACCCGTTCAATAGAATACAGATTTCTTATAAGCATTACTGAAAGGTTTTTTCCAATATTACTGTTTTTACCCGACAGTAAAATCGGCTGGTACCCTTTTGCTTGCAGGAGGGCTATCGCTATTTTGAAAAAAGGAAGGTTTGATTTGATCTACTCCAGGGCCTGCTATTTCACAAGCAATTTGGTAGCCCTTCGGGCAAAAAAGAAAACAGGTATCCCGTGGGTAGCCCATTTTAGCGATCCTTGGATTGATAATCCGTACAATGACTATGGAAAGATTGATGGATATGTCAACCGGAGATTTGAAAAATTAGTGATAGAAAATGCAGATGCCCTTGTATTTGTGACAGAAGAGGCAAGACAATTAGTCATGGGAAAGTACCCTAAGCCCTTGTTGTCAAAGAGCCATGTAATTCCTCATTGCTACGATACTAAATTATTTTCAAACCTTAAGAAGAAAAGAGGTTCGAAGATTACCTTTTCATATACGGGCAATTTTTATGGAGAAAGAAGCCCTGTATCTTTGTTTATGGCAATGAAGAATATCCATAAAAACCATCCGGATATTTTTGATGATATCATAATACAGATTATCGGCAGGGTTAATGAAAGATATAGGGATTTGGTGAGTAAAATGGATTTAGGCAAAGCTGTTACCATTATTGACAATGTTACATATTTGAAAAGCCTTGAATATATGGTAAATTCAGATGTTTTGATTTCAATCGAGGCCCCTTCGGAGTCGCCTGGTGTTTTCTTGCCATCCAAGATAGCTGACTATCTTGGATCTGGAAATCCGATATTGGGTATTATTCCAAAAGAAGGCGCATCTTCAAGGATCATTTGCCAAGCAGGCGGAATAGTTGTCGAGCCCGGTGATACCAAAGGTATAGAAAATAGTATAATTTCATTTTATCAAAGATATAAGGAAAAACGTCTAAACACCTTTCGCTCTGAAAAAACTATGGAAGAATATCATGTTTTAAATACGACAGAGAGGCTGGCAGAACTTTTTAATAAGGCGATCGCATGAGAGATTTTTCATGGCTTTATCATCATTGACCTTTGTAATATCCTCCATCTCATCAGGGGGCGCGGAGAGAGTCCTGTCTCTTATCGCAAATTACTGGGCTGAGATGGGTCGAAAAATAACAATACTGACATTTGACGACGGCAGGGAGCCTCCGTTTTTCAGCCTGCACCCTTCCATCGGTCACCGTTTCCTCGGCCTTGCCAGTGCATCGTCTAATCCGGTTCAGGGAATCATAAGAAATATAAAGCGCATCTTTGTCCTGAGGCATGCAATCAAGGAAATCAGTCCGCAATTGGTGATCTCCTTTATTGATCAGACGAATATCCTAACGCTTATTGCGACTACCGGACTGCGTTTGCCTGTCATTGTATCAGAGAGGACAGACCCTTATTTCCATTCGATCGGAAGGGCATGGAGTATTTTGAGGATTCTTGTCTATACCCGCGCAAGATGTTTGGTTGTGCAGAGCGGGCGCGCCCTTGAATATTTTCCGGCCTTTATAAGACGGAAAACAATGGTGATCCCAAATCCGGTTATATGTTGTCCTGAAAAAAGTGAAACGCCCACGAATCTTCGATTCACAAAGAGGGATGAAAATACCCAAAGGGGATTTTCAAGTGAAAAAACCAGTGAAGAAAACCAAAAGGAGGATGAAAGTCGGAAAGGAAAGGTCATTGTAGGCATCGGCCGGTTGAGCCATGAGAAGGGGTTTGATATGCTTTTGAGGGCATTCAGAAGGATTTCCGAGTTTTATCCGGATTGGTCGTTGAGGATTTTTGGGGAAGGCCCTATGCGCATCTCATTGGGATCCCTCAGAGACAGGCTTGGGCTGTCCGGCAGGGTTAGTTTTCCAGGCAGGACAATAGCGCCGGACAAGGAGTTAAAAAAGGCCGATATATTCGTTATGCCTTCCAGGTATGAGGGGTTCCCTAATGCATTATGCGAGGCTATGGCATGCGGCCTCGCCGTAGTAAGCTTTGACTGTCCTGGTGGCCCGAAAGAGATCATTAGAAATGGTGTCGATGGGATTTTGGTTCTGCAAGGCGATATCACTGCATTGGCAGCGGCCATAGAGTCCCTGATAAATAACGAAAAAGAAAGAAAAAGGCTGGGCCAAAATGCCCGCCGTGAGATAATAGGTAGATTTGGCATTGAAAAGGTGATGCCGCAATGGGAAGATTTACTGGAAAGGGTCTTTTCACGCTAAGACCCGGTCTATGGAAAGAGCTGTCGATCGTTTTGGTCTGCCTTTTCCTGGCCCTCTGGCTCAGGCTTGGTGAATTGAAGCGGATGAAGGATCGGCCTCTTGATCCCGACGTTCTTGGGTATGTCCATCATGCAACACAAATGATGCTTTTTTCAGAGACGGGTTTTTATTCAGGCAGGTTTGGCATGCGAGAACCGCTTTATATCCTTGTGGTTAAAATGATTTTTCATAATCCCTTTTTGCAAAAGATGAATATTCGTTATGTATCACTTTTATTTTCAATTTGTTTAGTGTTTTTGACATATTATATTGCGCGTGCATGGATGGGTCCGGCCACAGGATTGACCGCCTCATTCCTCCTTGCCTTTCAAACCTACTTCATTGAGCTTAGTGCAAGGGGCCTCAGGAGCGAGTTTTTTTCCGTGCTCTTTCTTTTGTTTCTTTATTTTGCATTTATAAGATCTGGCATCAAACCGGTTGCCAGGGTTTTTCTAACAGGCATACTGGCCGGGCTGGTTTTTCTGACCAGGACGGAGGCGGTTTTCCCTGTTATACTTTTCCTTCTGCTCCTGCCTTTTTTAAGGAAGAAGATGTGGAACAAAAAAATGGCCATCTGCGCCATTTTCATAGGCATCATTTTGGTTTTGCCTCATTTCTGGTCTATGTACAGGGTAACTGGGGACCCATTTTATACAAATAATAAAAATGCGAGTTTTTTCACAAACCTTGAATTCGCAGGCAAGCCTGGTTTTCCCACACAGGAAGAGATTGAAAGGGAAGGGATGTACGCAGGGCCTAAAGTCACTCCCTTTGACTATTTTTTTAGCTTTCATCCCGTGTCTGAGTTATTGAGGGGAAACCTCTGGGGTCTCGCCAAGATTTACATCTGTCTTTCGCTTAGGTATATCCCAACGCCTACATGGGGCATCTTAAAACAGCAAGGCACAAGGATCGGAGTATGGGCTGGATTTATACTTAAGCGCCACCCTTTACAGGCTCTGCTTGGGGCATTGGCCGGTATCTGTTTTTTAGGTGGCATACTAACCCTGTGGGCGGTTCCTGAGTACCGCTTACTCTACCTGATTCTAATAATTTTTCAAATTCAAACGGCGTTTCTATTTTCTAAAGGGCTTGAGACGAGGGTGGTTGTTCATACCTGGCCTGTAGCTTTATGGGTGACGGCATTTTTTATGAAATTTTGCTCTGAAAGATTCTTAAAATATAAAGACGAAAAAGGTGATTTTAATTTCCCCTTGTGAATTTGAGGTTCAAGGGTGTTTCATAAAAAGGATGGTTATGTGCGGAATTTGCGGAGGCATATTATTTGATCCTGGCGGTTCTATGGATGAGAGGCTCATCCGGAGCATGACGGGTCAACTTGTCCACAGGGGGCCGGATGCCGAAGGCGTATATTGCAAAGGCCCTGCCGGATTGGGACACAGAAGGCTTAGCATAATAGATTTGAGCCCTCAGGCAGGGCAGCCTATGCCTAATGAGGACGGCACCATCCATATCATAGTCAATGGCGAGATTTATAATTACAGGCAGATCAGGAACGGCCTTGAGGAGAAGGGACACATATTCAGATCAGGAAGCGACAGCGAGGTTGTCCTGCACCTTTACGAGGATATGGGTGTGGATTTCATAAAAAGGCTTTTTGGCATGTTCGGCTTTGCCTTATGGGACGAAAAAAATAATAGACTTATACTCGCACGCGACCGCACAGGTAAAAAGCCCCTTTTTTACACTATTAACAAAAATGGCCTGTATTTCGCATCCGAGATGAAGGCCCTCCTTATGTGTCCTGATATTGACAGGGAGATAAACCTTGAGGCTATCCATCATTACCTGACCTTTGAATACATCCCGCATCCCATGACCATATACAAAGGCATCAGAAAACTGCCGCCTGCGCATTATCTTGTCTGGGAAAGTGGCGAAATCCGTATGGAACGGTATTGGGACCTGGATTACACCCAAAAGAGAAAAAAAGGATCTTTTAATGAGCTTAAAGAGGAGTTTCTGGAGTTATTCGAGGATGCAGTCAGGATAAGGATGATGAGCGATGTCCCACTGGGCGCCTTTCTTAGCGGGGGCATAGATTCAAGCGCCGCTGTTGCCATGATGAGCCGGTTCTCAGGCATGCCTGTAAAGACATTTTCCATAGGTTTCGAGGATCAGTCATATAATGAGCTTCCTTTTGCAAGACAGGTTTCCAGGCTTTTCAATACAGATCATCATGAGTTCATAGTAAAGCCCGATGCTGCAGGGATTTTGCCTAAACTGATCTGGCATTATGACGAGCCCTACGCCGATTCATCGGCTATCCCTACATACTATCTTGCCCAGATGACGCGCAAAGAGGTGACGGTTGCGCTAAACGGCGATGGGGGCGACGAGTCCTTTGCCGGCTATGACAGGTACCTTGCTGACCGCCTTGCCGGAATTTATGCAAGACTTCCTGGTTATGCAGGGCCTGCCTTTATTAAATGGCTGGCCAATACCCTCCCATGTGATTACAGGCACAGGGGTTTTATCCGCCGTCTTAAAAGGTTCGTGAATGCAATGGGCGAGCCTGCGGAGAGACGTTACTGCAGGTGGATATGTTTCTTTGACAATCAGGCGAAGAAACAACTCTATTCACAGGATTTTGCATCGAAGGTAAGAGATTCTGATTCTTATAAATATATCGAGGGATGGTATGCAAGGGCAGCGGCGGATGGATTCCTGGACAAGACCCTGTATGTGGACGTGCATACCTATCTCCCTGACGACCTTCTTGTGAAGGTCGATATAGCCACAATGGCCCATTCTTTGGAGGCAAGGTCGCCTTTTCTTGATCACAGGGTCATGGAGTTTGCCGCATCCCTTCCTGAGAGCCTCAAACTTAAAGGGTGGAGGAAAAAATATTTTCTAAAGCGGGCTTTCAAAGGCATTCTCCCTGAGGAGATACTCAAAAGGCCCAAGACAGGTTTTGGGGTTCCTCTGGATGCATGGTTCAGAAATGACCTTCGCGATATGGCATATGATGTGCTTTTGAGCCGGAAGGCGATTGAGAGGGGTTATTTCAGGACAGTGGAGGTTCGCAATCTTTTGGATACCCATTGTGAAAAGACAGCGGACCATTCCTACCGGATATGGGCTCTGCTTGTATTGGAGATGTGGCATCTGCAGTTTGCGAATACCCGATGACAGAATGGATGGAATGGATTGCCAAATAATATCAATAAGATAATAACTTATAAGGCAAGACTTTAAAATGCCTGACCGCCCATTGACTTTAAAACTCTTTATAATATTTTTTCTCATAGTTTTGACCTATATCGCCTTTTGCCGGGTATTGAATCATGATTTTATAACACTTGATGATGATATATACATTATAAACAATATCCATGTTCAGAGGGGACTGAACCTCAAGGATATTGTCTGGGCCTTTTCCAGAAGAAATGAAGCCGGCCTTTGGATACCATTGACGTGGTTATCGTTTATGCTGGACTCCCAGCTTTATGGTCTGAATGCAGGCGGCTATCACTTAACAAACCTGCTTATACATACATTGAATGCATTATTGCTATTTCTGGCGTTTGATATGATAACAGGCAGATTATGGCAGAGCGCCTCTGTCGCGGCCCTTTTTGCGCTCCATCCTTTGAGGGTGGAGTCGGTCGCATGGGTGACAGAGCGAAAGGACGTACTAAGCGCCCTTTTTTTCATATTGGCGATATGGGCATATGCCTTTTATTCAAGAACCCCTGATTTTAAAAGATACGCCCTGGTATTGATAGCCTTTTTTCTGGGGCTTATGGCCAAGCCTATGCTTGTCACCCTCCCTTTTGTTCTGCTATTGCTGGATTACTGGCCATTAGACCGGTTTCAATCAAAAGGATTTCTTGCTGATGGAGAATGGTTTACAAATAGAAACAAACACAAGGCAAGGCTTAATCTTTGCCATAACAAAGGATGTCTTGCTGATGGAGAATGGTTTTCCAACACCGATTCTCTTCGCAGGGAATCATACGGTAATAATGATAATAAACAAAAAAGGTATTCAATTGCTTATCTGGTTTTCGAAAAGGTCCCTCTTTTTTCCCTTGCAGCTATCTTTAGCATCCTGACCTTTCTTGATCAAAAAGGCGCCGGGCCATTGGCATCCTTTGAGGCCGCCCCGCTCAATGTCCGGATTGCCAATTCTCTTGTTTCCTATATAAGATATATTGCAAAGATGCTCTGGCCTGTAAATATTGCAGTGCTTTACCCTTATTCTGGTGAATTGCCAAAGTGGCATTTTGTCATAGGGGCTAGTTTACTGCTGTTAATCATATCTTTGGCGGTATGGAAGGCTCATAGGCCCTATCTCGTTATGGGATGGCTTTGGTTTCTCGATGTACTTTTTCCTGTGATTGGATTGGCGCAGTCAGGGCTACAGGCCATTGCCGACCGGTTTACGTATATACCGCTTATAGGCCTTTTTATCATCATAAGCTGGGGTATCCCAGATATTCTAAATGGCTGGCCGAACAGCAGGGCTGTGCTAGCCGTATCGGCATCCATGCTCCTTCCGGTTTTAATCATAGGAGCCAGATTACAAACAAAATTCTGGCAAGACAGCAGGACACTATATGACCGTGCCCTGGATGTAACGGATAATAATTGGCTGATCCATTATAATCTTGGGCCAGGTTTTGGCCGAGGAGGGAGATGTTGATGAAGCGATCGGGCATTTTAAAGAGGCGCTGCGTATCAGACCTGATTATTCTGAGGCGCATTATTATAATCTTGGGCTTGCTCTGGTCAGGGAAGGAAATATCAATGAGGGGATTTCCCATTATATGGAGGCTTTGAGGATACAGCCTGACTCTGAAAAGGTGCATAATAATTTAGGGGTTGCCTTGAGCCGGCAGGGAATGACCGGGGAGTCTATTTTTCATTATGCTGAAGCCCTGCGGATCAGGCCTGATTATATAAATGCGCACTTCAACATCGGAATGCTCCTTGCCGAACAGGGGGATATTGAACGAGCTATTTGGCATTATAAAGAGGCGATAAGGCTAAAACCCGGTTTTGTAAAGGCCCGTTTCCGACTGGGGTTGGCATATTCAGAATACGGAGACAAAGATGCAGCAATCGATGAAGGCAATGTTTTGAAGGGTATGGATCCAAATTTGGCTGCCATATTGTTTGAAAAGATTTACCGTAAGGATTTGGAGAATTAGATATGAATCAAACAGTTCATTTTTACAGGGAAAGATTGTCAGAAAGACGATGTTGAACTGCATGCCTGTCAATCTATCTCTTAGATCGTTGTTGATTTTCTTGATAGCGGCCATTTTTTTCGTTTTTTTGATCATTTCAGGATGGAGACCCCTTTTTATTGACGGCTTGATTCCGATGGACGGCAATATGTTTTCCATGTCATTTCCCAACTGGCAGGTTTCCCGTTCTTTTTTGATAAGCCACAGAATACCTCTATGGAATCCGTACCGGAATATGGGAGAGCCCCTGCTGGCAGACCCTCAGACTATGGCATCATATCCTGTGTTTTGGATCACTCTCCCTCTTAAAAGATTTATAGATTTTTTGCGCTCATGGGTGGTTATCCATACACTTTTATCTGCCTGTTTCATAGGGATGCTCTCGTTTAAGCTATATCATTCAAGGGCAGGCGGTTTTTCGGCTGCTATTGTCGCCGGATTAAACGGTTTTTTCGCTGCCCGCATCATGCTCCCTAATCATTTTGCGGCAGCCGCATGGCTGCCAGCGGCGCTGTATTTTCAGACAATGCTTTCGCCTGCAGGATTAGGCTTATCCCTTGCTCTTCAATGGCTTTCAGGATTTCCGCCCTTTTTCCTGCTTAGCGTTCTGGCTGTTTTTATTGTTTCCCTTCATCAGGGCAGGGAAGGCATTAAGTGTTTCTCAAAGGCCGGATTGATTGCAGCGGGTCTTTCCGCATATCAGTGGATGCCTTTTTTGGAGCTTATGATGCAAACCCCAAGAAAGATATTCCTTAGACCGGATGCTGCCATTCAATATTCAATCCCTTTCATACAGCTTCTAAAGCAGCTATTTATTCCACTATGGGCTGGCATATTTCCCAAGACATTCGGAGATCCTACAGTCATGACTTTTTATACAGGCATTATGGCATTGGCAGTTGCCCTATGGAGCGCTATATATGGAACAAACAGGGAAAAGAGGATAGTGCTTGCCGTGCTGGCGACTTTGATTTTGAGCCTGGGCAATGCCATCCCGTTCTATAATAAAGCGAAGCTATTTCATATCTTCCGTTTCCCTGCAAACTGGCTTCTTTTGTCAAGCATGGGGATTGCAATCCTTTGCTCCTATGGGATTTCACGTATGCATAATGCAAGCTGGAGGTATGGAGTTGCAGCGATTATTGCTTTGGAACTATTGTTGTTTGCCCAATACCCGAGGATTACATGGGTAAATCCTGCCTTTTTGACTGAACCGCCTGATTTGTTAAGTAAGACCGGGGAATTTAAATATCCCGTCCGGATATATCATACGGATATGTTAATGGATAAATGGATAGATTCAAGCCTGGAGAAAAAGGAAGACTACCTTTTGATGAGATATTTTCTTCCCCCGTCTTATGGAACGGCCTTCGGCCTCCAGGAAGTAAGCAGCTATCAGGTACTGGCCACAAGGCTGGCGTATAACTATCAGCAAAGGCTTGCAACAGAGGGCCCATCTTCTCCGCTTTTGAAGTGGGCAGGTGTCGCTGCTGTGATAACATCAGATGCGGATGCCGGGCGCCTGAGCCGCAAGAATATTAAGATATTATTAACCAAAAATGTCCTTCCCCGCGTATTTATAAAGCAGGACATACAATCCGATGTAGAACTGTTAAGATATGATGCAGGTTATGTCGATGCGCGAGTAAGGTCATCAGATCCCTGCACCCTTGTTTTGTCCGAGGTGAACTATCCAGGGTGGAAGGTTATAATAAACGGCAAAAAAACCATGCCCTCTTTTTTTGAAGAAACCTTTATTGCGGTATCCCTGCCTGAAGGCGAGCACAGTGTCATATTCAGTTTCGACCCTGTTTCCTTTAAGGCAGGTTTGATAATAACCCTGTTGGCCATATCTGTGTTGTTATATGGCATATACAGACAGAAATTTTGAATCCTAAAACTGATGGTCTTGTAAAAAGTCGCCAAACCCGTCACTCCGGCGAAGGCCGGAGTCAAGAACTACTTGAAAACACTGGATTCCGTATCAAGCACAGAATGACAAATAAGGCGAAATCGACTTTTTAGAGATCATCAAAAAGGACCAAGGTTTTGGATAAGAAAAATCCAATATTCAGGGATATATTATGAAAGAAAGGGTTGATCAGGATCAGGATATAAAGGTCCTTTATTTGATCACGGGTTTGGATTTTGGCGGCACAGAGGCATCTGTGATGAGGCTTGCGGCAGGGATAAGGCAAAGGGGATACGATGTCTGTGTTTGCAGCATCAAGCGACCCGGGTATATTGCGGGGGAATTATCCAGAATCGGCATCAGGGTTGAGAGCCTTTTCCTGCCGTCAAATAAATGCCTTACATATCCGGTTTTTTTCATTCCGGCATATATCAAATGGCGAAAGCTGCTGATGAAAGAGAGGCCGGACATACTTCACTCTTTCCTCTTTCAGGCAAATATGCTGGCAGGCATAACAAAGCGTTTTCAAAGAGGCCAAGGTAAAGCAAAGGCATTTATCTCTTCTGTCCGGTGCATAGAGATAGAAAAACCCGGATGGAAGATAATCCTTGACCGGTGGGCGCTGAACAAATCTGACCTCACATTGGCTGTTTCCCATGCTGTAATGCGCCGATATTTAGACAGAGAGCATCTTCGGGGCGGTAAGGTGAGGGTTGTTTATCATGGGGTGGAGTCCATATTTGCTGAAAAACAGATAGATACAAGCAGGGAACGTTTAAAATTGGGATTTTGCAAAGAGGAAAATATAATAGGCACGGTAGCAAGGCTTCACAGGGACAAGGGCGTTGAAACACTCCTTGAGGGTGCGGCCTTAGCCATCAAATCACAGCCAGGAGTAAGGCTTAAATTGTTGATAATAGGGGACGGCCCGGAAAAGGGAAGGTTATCAAACATGGCAAAGAGACTAGGAATAATGGACAGGGTCATATTTGCAGGTTTTCAGCCCGATATCATCCCCTGGATTTCCTCCCTTGATATTTTTTGCCTTACATCAAGGGAGGAGGGCATGCCACAATCTCTTCTTGAGGCTATGGCATTGGGAAAACCGTTGATAGCAACCAATGTAGGCGGAGTTGATGAGGTTGTAAAGGATCAAATAAGCGGGCTTCTTGTCCACCCTGAAGACCCGGAGGCTGTGTGCCGCGGGATTCTCTTTCTGATTAAAAATCCTGAAAAGGCTTTGGATATGGGGAAAAATGGCAGAGATGCCATCAAAAGGGGTTTCCTCATTAATAATACATTGGATCAAATAGAATCTATTTATCAATATTGCTTATACTGTGACCACAAGCTCGACAGTAATCTAATGTTTGACAAGAAGTTTCAATGTCCTAAAACATAGTATGTTATACCAAACGCAAGAAGATATAGAGCGAGACCTCAAAGAAGCATTGCGTATGCTCCTAGAAAAAGACAAAGAGATTTTGACAACTGATATTAACGAAAGGTCAATTACGCATAAGCTTGCAGGGTATCTCGAGCCTCTTTTTGTCGGCTGGGATGTTGACTGTGAGTATAATCGAAACCACGATAACCCAAAGCGGTTAAAAATACCACGAAGAAAAATTCCTAATAATGACACGCAAGCAAGAACGGTATTCCCGGATATAATTGTTCATAAACGGGGCACTGATAAAAATTTATTAGTAATAGAGTTGAAGAAAACAACAAGCCAACAAAGAGATGATTTCGATCTCAATAAACTTAAAGCCTTCAGGAATGAACTATGCTATAAGTTTGCAGTTTTTATTAAGATACGAACTGGTAATGATCCAGCCATCGAAAAAATCGATTGGATACAAAATAATGGATCGTAAAAGTGATAAATATCCGGGATTTCGGGGGAAGTGTTTAAATGTATTATATTGACAGGCGAAGCTTAAGGCTTATTCTGATATTTTTACTTGTTGTGGTTACGTATATTGCATTTTCCCAGGTAGTAAGGCACGGATTTATAAATCTGGATGACAATGTATATGTCTCGGGGAATAATTATGTTAAAAAGGGACTTACCTGGGAAGGTATTGTTTGGGCCTTTACTAAGCCGAATGATGCAGGTTTGTGGATACCCTTGACGTGGCTGTCGCTAATGCTGGATTCACATTTCTTTGGGCTAAATGCCGGCGGATATCATCTGACGAACTTGCTGATTCATATGATCAATGTGTCACTGCTTTTTTTATTGCTTGAGCGGCTGACAGGGGCGTTGTGGCAAAGCGCATTTGTCGCTGCCCTGTTTGCAATACATCCCTTGAGGGTTGAGTCTGTCGCATGGGTAACCGAGCGAAAGGATGTATTGTGCGCATTATTCTTCATGCTGTCGGTATGGTCCTATGCCTGTTATGTGAAACGGCCTGGTTTTAAAAGATACTTATTGGTGTTTTTATCCATTACACTGGGTCTCATGGCCAAGCCTATGCTTGTTACATTGCCGATAGT
Source organism: bacterium (assembly GCA_016934595.1). Lineage (GTDB taxonomy): Bacteria > SZUA-182 > SZUA-182 > DTGQ01 > JAFGSM01 > JAFGSM01. The sequence goes on from JAFGSM010000243.1 coordinate 26,745, forward strand.
CCTGCTTTTGCTGGATTATTGGCCTATTGGGCGGTTCAGTTTCGGTCTGGATCATAAACGAACAGGGGTATCACACCCTTTAAAAGGGGCTGAAATTGCTGTGCCTTTTTACGGAAGGTTCAAAACCATTGGTTTGATATTGGAAAAGGCCCCCTTTTTCTTACTCGTGGGCATTTTCAGCATACTGGCTATTTCAACTCAAAAAAGAAGCGGGGCGCTGGCGCCCATTAACCTGATCCCGCATAGTGCGAGGATTACAAACGCCCTGTTTTCCTATGTAAGGTATATAGGCAAGACGATATGGCCTTGCTGCCTTGCCGTATTATATCCTCATCCTGGAATGTTGCCGGTATGGCAGGTTGCGGTGGCAGTTTTATTCTTATTATTAATATCTTTGACGATCTGGAAAACTCAAAGACCATATCTTATTGTGGGATGGCTCTGGTATATCTTGACCCTTTTCCCCGTGATAGGACTTATTCAGGCAGGGCCACAGGCAATGGCAGACCGTTTTACATATATCCCGCTAATAGGCATTTTTATAATGATTGCCTGGGGTGTCCCTGATATTTTAAAGGGATTCCGTAACAGAAGGATCACACTTGCCTTGTTATCCTCTGTGGCGCTTCTGGTTTTAATAATACTCACAATACATCAGGTAACCTATTGGAAGGATAGCATTACACTGTTTGAACATACACTGGACGTGACAGATAAAAACCCTCTGATTCATAACAACCTTGCCCACACATTGTCCGATATAGGGAATACAGAGGACGCCATCGTGCATTATAAAGAGGCGATAAGGATACGGCCTAAGTATGTTCAAGCGCATTACAATCTTGCCAGTGTATTGTCCGATATAGGGAATACAGAGGACGCCATCGTGCATTATAAAGAGG